>CAYUYN010000397.1:0-4075 GCA_964449185.1 uncultured Anaerolineales bacterium
GGCCACGGCGACTGCGACCCCCGACCCGGCCCTGGCGGCCATTTACAGTTACCTGGAAGCGCGGACGCGGGCGGATGTGGAAGACGTGACCAACCTCGCCTGCCAGGCCTGGAAGGGCCAGGCCGCCACCGAGGCTGTTTCCTTCCGCTCGATGCAAGCCCGCATGGAGGATGCGGTTTGCAGAGTTAGCGGGACGGCCAGCCCCTATACGCTCGTGAATTGCGACGGCAAGATTATCACCACCTACGGCACCGAAACGCGCGAGTGGGACCTGTCCAACTTCGTCTATCAGGCCGTCCCCGAGGACGGCGAGTGGAAAATGTGCGGGTACAACTAATGGAGAGATACGGCATGCGAACACCCTCCAGTGAACTCCAGGCGCTCATCCGCCGCGGGTTGGGCGGCCTGGTGCTGGCCCTGGCCCTGCTGCTGCCCCTGCGCGGCGCGGCCAGCGCGGCGGGTACGGCCACGTTTACCCTCACCCTCAAGAGCGCCTTCGCTCGCAACCTGCCCAGCCTGGGCGGCCAGCGCGCCGCCTCGCTCTTCCAGGGGCAGACCTTCGCCATCACCGGGCGCACCGCCGACAGCCAGTGGGTGCGGCTGGATTACGCCGGGCTCCGCACCGAGGCCTGGATCCTGGCCGGCTTTGGCACGATCACCGGCGACCTGGCGGGCGTGCCGGTCAGCGCCGGCGTCATCGCACCGGACGGCAGCACCCCAGTCCCCGGCCAGACCCCGGCCGCGGCTGGCGCAGCCGTGGCCGTACCCGCCTTCCAGCCCACCAACGGCGTCATCCCTACCGTCAGCCAGACGGCGCGCGACATTTACCAGCGCGGCCTGCAAATGGGCAACAACCCGCGCGCCTTTTCCAAGATCGGCGACTGCCAGGCCGTGCCGCCCTACTTCCTGGCGCCGTTCGACTACGGCGTGGGCGCGTATCAGATTGGCCCTTACACCAACCTCAACGAAGCCATCACCCAATTCTCCGGCTCGTATGCGCGCCAGAGCATCGCCGCCAACTCCGGCTTCAACGTGGCCACGGTCTTTGTGCCGCTGTGGGCCGACCCGCGGAAGTGCCTGCGCAACGAGTCGCCGCTGGCCTGCGAGTTCCGGCTGCACCGGCCCAGCCTGGCCCTCATCAGCATGGAGACATGGTGGGGCGGCGACCCGACCGGCTACGAAAGCTACCTGCGCCGCATCGTCGAGTTCTCCATTGCCAGGGGCACCGTGCCCATCCTGGCCACCAAGGCCGACAACATCGAGGGCAACGGCAGCCTCAACGCCGTCATCGTCAAGCTGGCCGCGGAGTATGACGTGCCCTTGTGGAACTTCTGGGCCGCGGTGCAGCCCCTGCCCAACCACGGCCTGCACCAGGACGGCTTCCACCTCACCTGGGAGCGGCCGTTCTTTGACCAGCCGGCCGCGCTCCAGCAGGCCTGGCCCGTGCGCAACCTGACGGCGCTGCAGTCCATTGACGCCGTGTGGCGCGGGCTGACGGCGCCGTAACGGCATCCGCCGCTTGAAAAGGCGGACCCTCAATTTGTAGGCCAGCCTCCATGCCCAGGCGCCGATGACAAGCGTCTGGCGCGACTGCCTTATGGACGTTTGAGCATGCGCAGACGCTTCTGGATGACGGGGACAGTGGCACTGGCGGCCGCCGCGCTAATACTTTTCGGCTGGCTGTTCACACGCGAGGCCCGCCAACCGCCCACGCCGCTTCCCTCCGCCGTGCCCACGGAAGCCGAACGCCTGATTGCCTTTGAATCAACGCACGACGGCAACGCGGAAATCTACGTGATGGACGCCAACGGCCCGCAGCCAAAAAATATCACCCACCATCCGGCCGAGGATTTTTCGCCCGAGTGGTCGCCGGATGGCCGGCGCCTGGCCTTTATTTCCGACCGCACCGGGAAGACGGAGATGTATGTGATGGCGGCCGATGGAACAGACCTTCAGCAACTGACCGATGACGCGGAAGCGAACTGGGGTGGGGTGCGTGTTGAAGGACACTGGTTACAGGCGCAGGGCAGGGGCAATCTGTCCTGGTCGCCCGACGTTACGCGGTTGGCGGTGACGCGCGTGCTCATCAATCCCACCGACGACGGCTGGAACGAATCGCAAATCTATGCGGTGAATACGGATGGCTCGGGCAGCGCGCTGCTGACCGACGGCAAGGTTCGCAGCAATGACTTCAGCCCGTTCTGGGCGCCGGACGGCAACCGCCTTGCGTTTCTCCGCCAACAATTCTCCACGTTGAGCCTGGTGGTAGAAGGCCCGCCAGACAGCGAATCAGCTATCATTCGAGCCCAATACTTGAATTATCCGGCCTGGTCTCCGAAGGGAGACCGATTGGCTTACGTCGTCTCCGTGGGGGAGTTGGGCGGAGCGCAATCCGAAATCTGGATGGCTGAGGCCGACGGCTCCAATGCAACGAGATTGTTTAATGCTGAGGACAGGCTGTTCATCGACGGGATGTCGTTGGTCTGGTCACCGGATGGCGGGCGCCTGGCTTTTGCTGCCTGGACTCTGATAGTGGATCGATACACCAGCCAACTTTTCCTGATCTGGTCCGATGGCTCTGGCCTGATTGCCGTGACTGATCCTAAACTCTTAAGTTACGCGCCGGCCTGGTCGCCGGATAGCCAATGGCTGGCTTTTATGGCGCAGGACGGCAATGCGTCGGACATCTACGCGGTGAGGATCAGCGACGCCTTCAACTCGCCCGCGGGCTTGACCGCCGTGCGGCTGACGACCACGGGACAGGAGCAAAATCCAAAGTGGCAGCCCTAGCGCGCCGGCGTTTCGGCTCACCGATGGAATCTTCACTGCGGTACAATGCAGCCTGACTACCCCATCAAGGACCGATCCTATGCCTCCAACCACCTCTGAACTGAGTCCCTCCCCCCGCCTCCTCCTCGGCCCCGGCCCCAGCAACGTGCACCCACGCGTGCTGCGGGCCATGTCGACACCCCTGCTCGGCTATCTCGACCCCGAGTTTCTGCAGTATCTGGACGAGACCCAGGCCCTGCTGCGCCACGTCTACCAGACCGAGAACGCCTGGACCCTGCCCGTCTCGGGCACGGGCATGGCGGGCATGGAGACCCTGCTGGCCAATCTGCTGGAGCCAGGCGAGCGCCTGCTGGTGTGCGCGGCCGGCTTCTTTGGCAACCGGCTGGAAGAGGTGGCCAAGCGGCATGGGGTTGAGGTAAGTAAGGTGGAGAAGCCGTGGGGCGAGGTGTTTACGCCGGCAGAGGTGGAGGCCGCGCTCCAGGCCCACCCGGCCAAGGTGTTGGCCATCGTCCACGCCGAGACGTCCACCGGCGCGCTGCAGCCCCTGGAGGGTTTGGGCGAGATCGCTCACCGCCACGGCGCGCTGCTGCTGGTCGACTGCGTGACCTCGTTGGGCGGGGTGCGGCTGAAGCTGGACGAGTGGGGCGTGGATGCGGCCTATGCGGGCACGCAGAAGTGCCTGGGCTGCCCGCCCGGCCTGGCGCCCGTCACCGTCAGCGCGCGCGCGCGCGAGGCCATCCGCGTGCGTAAACAGAAGCCCTCGAGCTGGTACTTCGACCTGGCGCTGCTGGCCAAATACTACGGTCCCGAGCGCCAGTATCACCACACCGTCTCGGCCTCGCTGATCTACGCGCTGCGCGAGGGCCTGCGCGTGGTGGTCGAGGAAGGCCTGGAAGCGCGCTGGGCCCGCCACGCCGCTAACGCCGACTACTTTTGCGCCAGCCTGGCCGAGCTGGACCTGGCGCCTTTTGTGCCGCCGTCGCACCGGCTGCCGACCCTGGTCACGGTGCGCGTGCCCGAGGGCGTGGACGAGGCCAAGGTGCGGACGCGCCTGCGCACCGAGTACGGCATTGAGATCGGCGCCGGGCTGGGGCCGCTCAAGGGCCAGGTGTGGCGCGTGGGGCTGATGGGGTATTCCTCGCGGAAAGAGAATGTGACGCTGCTGCTGGGGGCGCTGCGGGAAATTCTTAAAGACTGACGACGGCCGTCTATTTCTCCATGTCCCTCAGCGCCTCATACGCCGGCAGCAGCACCGCCGGGTCGCCGGGGGCAGTCGGGCGGGTGA
>CAYUYN010000398.1:0-4058 GCA_964449185.1 uncultured Anaerolineales bacterium
GGCGCCGCCGCAGCCTGCGCGCCGGACGCGCACCTGACGGCTTGCGCAGCCTCGGCCGCCGCCTGGGCCGCGCACACCGGGCACTGCTGGAGGTGCTTGGAGTAGAGGTGGTTGTTGCGGCACAGGCCCAGGCTCTTCTCGGCGGTGATGATGGCGCGTTCCCACTCGTCGGGCGTGGGCCGGCGGGCGGGCTGGCTGTGCCCGTCCATAAACGCCTGGCGCACCAAGGCCGCAATCTCTGGGTGCAGGCTGTCCAGGCCAGGGCCGGCGCGCGGCGGGGCGATGGGCAGGCCCGGGTGCGCGGCGTAGGGCCAGTGCCCGTCGCGGATGCGGTCCTCGACCGGGGGCGGGTCGCCCTGGCCCAGCCACTGCGCGCGGAAGGGATGGTTGCCCTCCATCAGGAGCTGGAAGATGAGCACGGCCAGCCCAAAGCGGTCATGCTCCGGCTGGCGGGCGGTCTCGGAAAACGTCTTGCCCTGCAGCTCGGGCGGGGTGTATTCGGGCTTGCCCACCGGGCACGGGTGCAGGATGGGCTTGGCGCCCACGCGCCGCTGCACCTGGAACGAGTCGGCGTCGATGACGGTGACCAGCGCCGAGGGCATCACCATGATATTGCTCTCGTTCAGGTCGCCGATGACGTAGTTGCCGGCGTGCAGGGCGCCCAGCGCGGAGGCCAGGTTGCGCGCGGCGCGATGCAGGTAGCGGCGGTTGAAGGTGGGCAGGGTCTTGGCCCGCAGCCGCGGGTTGAAGACCTGGAGCAGGGGCACGGCGTTCTGGACATTGACCATGACGTAGCCGACCAGGCGCCGGTTGACGTCGTAAAGCAGGTCGTTGGGCCAGGCGATGGAGGCGTGCCCCTGGGCCTGGGTGGGGTCGACGGGCGGGTTGGCGCGCATCCAGTCGAGCTTGAGCTCGTAGTCGGCGCGCGGTGGGCGGTGGTAGATCTTGGCGAGCAAGGCCGGCTGCACCGCCAGCTTGTAAATCGCGGCCTCACCGCCCCGCCCCACCTCGGCGCCCAAAGAGACGGGCTGGCCTTTGGCGTTGTAGACGAGCATGGTCAGCCGGCGGGCTGCCGCGCGGCCAGCACCAGGGTCTTATCGTCGTCGGTGCGGGCGCAGACGCGCTCCGAGCCCAAGAACGCGGTGAGCTGGGCCTCGCCTTCGGCCGGGTCGCTCACCTGCGCCGCAAAGGCCAGCAGGGGTTGAAAGAAGGGCCGGTGCGGCTGGTTGCGGTTCATGTCGAGCACGAGCCGCAAAAGGCCGTCGGTCATCACGGCCACGGCCTGCACCGGGTCGGCATACACGCGCACGTCTACCGGCGGCAAGCGGTCGGCCTGGGTGAGGAAGTAGGTTTCGTTGGCGTACTCGCCGCGCTGGGGTGTCGCGGCCAGGTACCAGTCAGCGCCGTCCAGGGTGGCCACCGCGATGCCATCGCCCACCTGGGCCACGGCCAACCCGCGCTCAGAGGCCACGGCGCACAACAGGGTGCTGGCAAACGTGCGCGGCGAGAGCCCCTGGGCCTCGGCCATGTACTGCACGGCGGCACGCGCCTGGGCGTACACGTCCTGGTACAGCGCCTGCCAGTCAGCCTCGCTGGCCGGCCAACCCTGGACCACGGCCAGGGCCAACGCCTCCGCGGCTGTCTCCACCGCCGCCGCAGCCCCTTGCGCCGACCGCTCGGCTGAACCCGCGCCGTCGGCCGCCAACAGCAGGGCAACGCCATTCGGCAGCCGCCGATAGGCATGCGCATCCTGGCAGGGCGTGCCGCTTTTGCCGTGGCTCGTGCCGGTCACGGAGGCGCCAATGATGCGCCAGCCTTCACGCGCAGCGTTCATCCTTTCGCCTTCATCCTTCTAAGTATCCACCTGCGCCCAGCCCACCGGCGGCAGCGGCGCCTGCTCGCCGGGCTTGGAGTGCGCCACGACCGACAGGCTCTTGGACAGCCACTGAAACAGCTCGCTGAAAGCCAGGCCCTTCAGGCGCAGGGGCGCGCGCTGGCCCGAGAATTGCGACAGGCTGCCCATGTCGGCGCCCTCGACCCCTACGCTGAAGAAGATGACCCCCTTGCGGTTCTCTTCTTCGCGCAGCTGCTGCGCGGCGGACTGCCAGTCGTCGGTCGGCTTGCCGTCGGTGATGAGGAACATCCATGGCCGAAAGTAATCGATGCCGTTCTGCTTGTAGACCTCCTTGCGGTCGCGCAGGAGTTGCAGGCCCTGGCGCACCGCGCTGCCCATGGGCGTGTCGCCGCTGGCCAGCAGGTAGGGCGGCTCAAAGCTGTCGGCCGTGACAAAGGGCTGCTGTGGGTCAAAGGCGGTGCTGGTGTCGGCGCGCACGTCGATGGGCTTGACGTGGCCGCCAAACGGGATGATGGCCACCTCCACCCGCAGCGCCGCCAGCCGGTCGGCCTGGATGGCGTCCTTGAACGCCTTGAGGCCGTCGTTGAGCTCACTCACCGCCTGCCCCTGCATCGACCCGGAAGTATCCAACAGCAGCACCACCGGGCAGCGCGGCTCGGGGTTGTCGGCAAACTCTGCCTGATCGAGGACGGTAAGGGCCATGGAGACTCCTTGGGATACGAGCAATTGGCAACTGGTAATTGAAGACAGCCCGCGGCCGCGTTGCAGCCAGTACCACATCGACAATCAATTACCAATTTCCAATTACATCTTTTACAGCCGCCAGCGTCGGTTCTATCACCCGCGCCTCTGGGACGGCGCGCATAGCCGATTTTACATCCTTTAGGCCGTTGCCTGTGTTCAAAACGACGACCACTTCGTCCGGGTCGACCAGGCCCTGCTGCACGGCTTTGACCAGGCCGGCCTGGGCTGCGGCACCAGCCGGCTCGGCGAAGACCCCCAGGCCGCGGCCAAGCGCCGCCATGGACGAGAGGATCTCCTCGTCACTGACGGTGACGTAGGCGCCGCCGGTCTCGCGCACGGCGCGCACGGCGCGCACGCCATCGCGCGGCAGGTCCACGGCGATGCTGTCGGCCAGGGTCGTCGCTGTCACCGGCGTAATGGTCTCGGTGCCGGCCGCCCAGGCGTTGGCGCAGGCGGCCGACCCCTCGGCCTGTACGCCCATCAGCTTGGGCATGTGGTCGATCCAGCCGAGGGCGCACAGGTCCTTAAGGCCTTTGTGAATGCCCGCAAGAATGTTGCCGTCGCCCACCGAAACAAACAGGCGGTTGGGCGCGGTCCACGCGCCGTTTAGCGCGCGGCCCAGGGCGGGGCCCAACTGCTCGCAGATTTCGAAGGAGGCCGTCTTCTTGCCTTCGACCGTAAACGGGTTGTACCCGGTGTTGCGGCAGTACCAGCCGAACTCGCGCGCGGCCGCGACCGACAGGTCAAAGGCCTGGTCATAATTGCCGCGCACCAGGATCACGCGCGCGCCGAACATCAGCAGTTGGGCCACCTTGGCCGGGGGCGCGGTCTCGGGCGCAAAGATCACCGCGGCGTGGCCCACCGCCGCCGCCATGCCAGCCAGGGCCGCGCCGGCGTTGCCGGTGGACGCGGTGACAATCACATCGGCGCCGATTTCGCGCGCGCGGGCCACGACCACAGCCGAGGCGCGGTCTTTGAACGACGCCGTGGGGTTGCGGCCGTCGTCCTTGACCAGCAGGTGACGCAGGCCCAGCTCGGCCGCCAGGCGGTCGGCGCGGTACAGCGGCGTGCCGCCGGCCGCGCCCAGGGGCGTGTCGTAGTAGCCAGGCTCGGTCACCGGCAGCAGGGGCAAGTAGCGCCAGAGCGAGTTTCGGGGTGACTCCGCAAGGCTCTTGGGGGAGGCCGCCGCGCCAATGGCGGTGTAGTCGAGCACCACATCCAGGTTGCCCATGTCGCCGTGGCGGGGGCAGACATACTCGACCTGCCCCGGCGCGAATTCATCGCCGCACAGGGAGCATTTGTAGCCGATGAAATGACTCATCCGTGGTCCTCGAGGTTATGGGTCTGCGCAGCGACAGCGCGCCTGGGTGTCGGCATGGGTTTATTGTATACCAACGAGGGCGCGTTTTGTTCGATGCGGCGGCGCATACGCACCGTTGCCGGGATACAGTGGACGGTC
>CAYUYN010000399.1:0-4051 GCA_964449185.1 uncultured Anaerolineales bacterium
GGTCTTGGGCATGCCTGGCGCCCGGCGGCCCAAACTGGGCCGCCAGGGCGAGGCACTGGGCCAGGGTGGGGATGGGCGCGGTGGCCAGGGTGGGCAGGACGGCCGTCACCCCGCGGCTGGCGTTCTCGGCCAGAATCCCCCGCCAGGCGCCGGCTTCTGGCTCGTTGAAGCTGTGTCCGCGAGCTCCGTGGGTGTGAATGTCAATCAGGCCTGGGGCGATGTAGCGGCCCTGCACGTCGAGGCGCGCCAGGTTGGGGCTGAGTTCACCGGTGCGGGGCATCCCTAGGAGGCGGGAGCCTTCCACGACGACGGCGCGGTCGATGGCCACGGCGTCGGGCAAGACCACCCGACCGTTGACCAGGGCCAGGGGTTGGGCTAACGGGAGCGGTGGGTTTCTTGACATGGATTCTTTTCAGGAGTAGACTGGATTCTGAAATCATAAATTTCGGATATCAGATGTTTTATTTCACCCATTGTGGCACAGGCACAGCCATTGTCAACAAGGCGTTCTCATGGGTGCATCCGCCGATGGTGGCCGAGCTGCGGCCCGGCGGTTGAAACCGCGCCAACCAAGGTAGCAAACCCCACCTTCGTGGGGTTTCAGTTGCTGTTTAAACACGGCGTCCAATAATCCCGGATGCACCCTTCTCATGATTGAGCAGGTTTTTCTGCCGCAGGTCAGCAGCCAGAAGATAAGCAATCAAGTTTATGACTTGCTGCGCGAGAAGATCATCAGCAAGGAGTTTGCTCCCGGGCAGCGCCTGAACCTGAACGCCATCGAGGAGCAGCTAGGCATCAGTCGCACCCCGCTGAAAGAGGCGCTGGCGCGGCTAGAGATGGAAGGGCTGGTGGAAATCACCCGGGGCTATGGCACCTTTGTGACCAACCCAGGGCCGGAGGCGATTGCCGAGTCGTTTGCCACGCGTCTGGCGATTGAGAGCTACGCGGCCGAGATCGTGGCCGAGCAGGCCAGTGACGCGGAAATTGAAAGCCTGGCGGCCATGGTGCGGCAGCTCGGCGCGCTAGTGGCGGCCTCTGACCGGCTTGCGATATATCCCCAATACCTGGAGCTGGATCACGAATTTCACACCATGCTGGTGGGCCTGGTGCGCAACCGGCGCCTAAGCGCCGTGCACCAACGTGAAAACGTCCATGCGCAGATGGCGCGTATTCGCTATCACGGCACCGAGCTCGAGTTGGACGAAACTCAGAGGGAGCACGAAGTTCTGATGGCGGCCCTGGCCGACCGCGATGGCGCCCGAGCGCGGCAGGTGCTGCGGGCCCACATGACCCGGGGGGCGCGCTGGGTACTAGACAACATGGAAGTCAGCGTGTCGGGCTGATGGCCTGACCCGACCAGCACAAACTAGCCACGCCACGTGTATAACTGCCGCCTTGACCCCGGAAAGATGCCCGCCGCACGCCGGCTGTGCCGGTTTGCGCGCGCTACCACGGGCCGCGGGCAGGCGCTGGCTGAGGAGCTTCCATCCCAGGCCGGGGAACCAGCGCGGCAGGCTGATACCCGGCGTCCAGAACCCATTGACCCAAAGCGCAGAGCACGTTCCCGGAGGAGAGGAAAACGCCATGAATCGACATCCTTGGATCAGCCGTTTGTTTTGGTTAGCGTCCGTGTTGGTGTTGGGATTGAGCGCGTGCAACCCTCAGGCCACTGAGGTCCCGACGGTGGCGCCCACGGCAGCGGCCGAAAAGACCGAAATCTGGCTGGTGGTGACCGAACCCGAAGGCTCAAACGCGCAGCAGTTCCAGGCGCAGATGGCGCAGGAATACGAGTCCGCGCACCCGAACATCAAGGTCAAGTTTGAATGGGCCGGCTACGAGCTGTATGACCAGAAGATCCGCGGCTACATCGAGTCGGGCAACCCGCCGGATGCGTTCGGCAGCGCAATCAGCGTGCTGATCCAATATGCCAAGGAAGGCATGGTCGCCCCGCTGGACCAGTACCTGGACCAGCAGAACTACGAAGGCGATGCCGCCTGGAAAGACAGCTTTTACGCCTCGCTGATGGCCCAGGATTACGTGGCCGACGCCAAGAACGGGGCCGGCTACTATGCCATCCCGACCCAGATGCACGCGGCGGGCATCTTCTACAACGCCAAACTGTTTGCCGACAACGGCCTGGAGCCCCCCACGACGATCCAGGAATTGGTGGCGCAGTGCGAGACCTTCAAGGAGAGCGGCCTGAGCTGCTTCGGCATTGACGGGGGCTTCACGCCGTACCTGACCATCCCGTTTGCTTACATCGCCAGCCGTGTGGGCGGGGCGCAGGCTTACTACGACACGGCCCTGCACAAGGAAGGCACGTCCTGGGCCGACAACCCAGACTGGCTGACGGCGGCGCAGATCATGCAGCAGCTGTACGATCACACCCAGCCGGGGTTCGTCGGCTCGGCCTGGCCGGCGGCGCAGGTAGAATTTTCGCAGGGCAAGATGGCCATGATGTGGGTGCCCACCTGGCTGCCCTCCGAACTGAAGGGCACCGCGCCGGATGACTTCCAGATGGGGCTGTTCCGCTGGCCGCCCTACGAAGGCGGCAAGGGCGACCAGACCGTGACCCAGCTCAACTTCAACGGCTATGTGATGCCCGTGGGCGCGCGGCACCCGCAGGAGGTGATGGACTTCCTGAAGTACCTCACCAGCCGCCACGCCACCGAGGTGCAGGCCGAGCAGCTGCTGATCCCGTCGCCGACGGTGGGCGCGCAGTTGCCCGAGGAGTTGGCCGGAGTGGCCGACATGCTGGCCGACTCGCAGACCATGCCGGAAGGCATGGGGGTGGACAATGATGCCCCCGAGTGGCGCACCGTGGTGCTGGAGCCGCTGCTGGCCGACCTGGCCCTGGGCGCGGCGCCGGAGGAGTTCATCGCCAACCTGCAGCAGCAAAGCGACGAGTATTATGCGAACAGGTAGGCCGAATTGATCGGCCGGGGGTTGATCCGAGGGGGTGAAGGTTCGCGGAGGCTTTATCGCATGCAGTCTGTCGGTTTGCGCCGCCCCAAGAGCATTCTGTTCGTATTCCTGGCGCCCGCGCTACTGCTGTACGGCTTCTTCTTCATTTATCCCAGCCTGGATGCGCTGCGGATGAGCCTGTATGACTGGACGGGCCTGAGCCTGGCCAACGCCGAGTTCGTGGGCCTGCGCAACTTCAGCGACGCCATCGACGACCGCTGGGTGGCGATCGCCGTCAAGAACAACCTGTTGATTTCCGCGTATGGCGGGGTGCTGGCCATCGGCCTGGCGCTGATCTTTGCGGTGGCGCTGACCACGCGCGGTTTCCGGGCCAAGGGCTTCTTCCGCACGGTGATCTTCTTCCCCTACATGATCTCGGGGGTGGGGGTCGGGCTGTTCTGGGTCTTCGTCTTCAACCCGTCGTTCGGCCTGCTGAACGGGCTGCTGGGCCGGCTGGGCCTGCAGGCCTGGCAGCGCCCGTGGCTCGGCGACCCGCAGACCGCCCTGGCCTGCATCATCTACGTCACGGTGTGGTGGAGCATCGGCTTTTACATGCTCTACCTGGTGGCCGGAATCCGGACCATCCCGTTGGAATTGTACGACGCGGCCCGGGTGGACGGCGCCAACGACGGCCACCTGCTGCGCCACGTCACCCTGCCGCTAATCCGTGAGTTTATGTCGGTGGCCATCGTGCTGTGGATCATTGACGCCCTGCGCGCGTTTGCGGTGGTGCTGATGCTCACCGGGGGTGGGCCGGGCAACCGCACCCAGGTGCTGAGCACCTACATGGCCAAGCTGGCCTTCAACATCCCCTCCGGCGCGCAGGGTGCGCTGTTCCGCTTTGGCTATGGCACGGCCATCGCCGTGATCCTGTGCCTGCTGGTGCTGCTGGCCTCGCTGCTCTACTTCTGGCTGCGGCGCCGTGAGCGCCTGGAGTTCTAGGCCCATGCTGACCGACAAACTGGTTCTGGCGAAACAGCGCGAAGCGCGGGCCGCTGCCGGCGGTTGGCGCGACCATTGGCTGGGCCGGCTGGGCTGGGGCCTGGTCTACGCGCTGATGCTGGCTTGGTCGCTGGTGTCGCTGCTG
>CAYUYN010000400.1:0-4037 GCA_964449185.1 uncultured Anaerolineales bacterium
GACTCCGCGATCTTCACCGCCTCTTCGAGCGATAGGTCCGTCTCTAAGCGGTAGGTGATCTCGCCCTCGTACCAGATGAGCACGTGCCCGGTGACCAGCCGCATCTGAGAATAGAGGCCGCTGCGCGCCACCACGATGTAAGGCCCGGTGGTCCAGAAGGCCTCGCGGCCGTTGACGCGCGTGAACTCGACGCGGGCGGGCGGCTCCTTGAGCAGCTTGTCGGCCAGTCTCGACGAGGACAGGTAGTGCAGGCTCAGCCGCCACCGGCGCCAGGCTGGGCGTGGGCGGGTAAGGCAGGGCGCGGGCCACGGCCAGGAGCTGGGCCTCCCAACCGGCCGGCTCGCCCTGCCGGGCGCTGGCAATCAGCTCGGGTTCAAGCAAAGGCGTTGACCTCTCCGGAGAGGTACGTTCTAACTAAAATACACCTCTTGGCGGGAAGTGGTTCCACTGCCCAGGGTTAAAATTCCATTTGACTCTACCCCCGACCGTGCTACCATCATAAGTCGTTCAAAGCCCGTTCCAGCCAGCGGCGCCGTACCCGGGGGTGCCGACCTGGCGCGTGCCCGTAGCCGAGAGCGCCCGCTCCCGAAACGTGAACTTCCACCTGACGCCATACATAATTCCTGCCGTGCTTGGCGGCCTGGGGGCTGCCAGCATGGCCGCCTATGGCTGGAGCCGCGGCACGCGCACAGCCCGCTTCTTTGCCCTGTTTGCCCTGGCCGGGATGGTGTGGGCCTGGGGCTTTGCCCTGTCTTTGGCCGGCAATGACCTCCCGACCAAGCTGTTCTGGGCCCAGGTGGAGCAGATCGGCGTAGTGGCGGCGCCGGTGGCCTGGGCGGCCTTTGCCTTTCAATACACCGGCCGCGAAAAGTGGCTCACGCCGCGCTCGGGCGCACTGACCCTGCTCCTGCCGGCCGTCTCCCTGGCGGTGGTGGCCAGCAACGAAGCCTATGGCCTGATGTGGCGCGAGGTGGCCCTGGACAGCAGCGGCCCGTTCCTGGGGCTGCGGCTGGTGCCCGGCTCGTGGTATATCATCCACCTGGCGTACTCGTACGCGCTCTACCTGGTGGGCAGCTTCATGATCCTGCTGTCCATCGTGCGCGCGCCGCACCTCTATCGCCAGCAGAGCCGCACCCTGCTGCTGGGCATGTTCCTGCCCTGGGCGGGCAGCGTGGTGGACCTCATGGGCCTGGCGCGCCTGCCCAACTGGGAAGTCGCGCCCATCTCGTTTGCGCTGAGCGCGGTGGTGGTGGCCTGGGGCGTGATCCGCTATCAACTGCTGGACCTGGTGCCGGTGGCCCGCGATACCCTGGTGGATGCCAGCGGCGACGGGCTGATCGTCTTGGATGTGCGCAACCGCGTGGTGGATATCAACCCCTCCGCCCGGCAGATCCTCCAGCAGAAGGATGACCGCGTCGTCGGCCAGCCGGCGGCCCGCGTGCTCAACTTCCGGCCGGACCTGTTCGGCCCGGAGGCGGCCGCCACCACCGAGCGCGCCGAGGTGGTGCTGGGGCCCGACGGCGACCGCCGCGACTATGACCTGTATGTCTCGCTCATCAGCGACGCGCGCGGCCAGGTGTCGGGCCGGCTCATCGCGCTGCGCGACATCACCGACCGCAAGCTCATCGAGGCCGAGCTGCGCGCGCAGAAAGAGCTCTTCCAAAACCTGGTCGCGGTGGCGCGCGCTACCAGCGGCGGGCCGACCCTGCAAGCCACGCTCCAGAACGCCCTCAACGTGGCCGCCACCCTGACCGCGGCCGAGCGCGGCAGCCTGTTCCTGCTCAACCCCGCGGCCGAAGTCACTCACAGCCTGCTGACCTACGGCGGCATCACGCCCGACGAGCGCCAGGGCATCGTGCGGCGCGTGATGGACCGCGGCCTGGCCGGCTGGGTGGTGCGCCACCAGCAGGCCGTGCTCATCCGCGACACCGCGCACGACGAGCGCTGGCTGGTGTCGGCGGCCGAGGTGAACCCGGTGGGTTCGGCGCTGGGCGTGCCCATCCTCAGCGGCAGCGCGCTGGCCGGGGTGCTGACCCTCACCCATTCGCAGCCGCTGCGCTTTACCGACGAGCACCTGAACCTGATGCAGGCCGCCGCCGACCAGATGGCGTTGGCCCTGCGCAACGCGCAGATCTTTGAGGCCCAGCGCGAGATGGCCCAGCGCCAGGCCACGCTCTACGGCGTGCTGCGCGCGGTGGGCGACCAACTGGCGCCCGAGGCCGTGGCCCGCGCGGCGGTGGAGGCCATTGGCCAACTGGTGGGCACCCAGGCCACCTGGCCGTCCGTGAGCATCGCGCTGCCAGACCGCGACCGCCAGGCCTGGGTGAACTATGCCGCGCGCGGCAGCCTGACGGCCAGCCTGGGCCGGCGCCTGCCCATGAGCCACGGCATTATTGGCCGCGCCTTCCGCACCGGCCAGCCGCAGTACGTGCCCGAGGTGGAGGCCGACGCCGACTACGTGGAGGGCCATCCCACCAGCCACAGCGAGCTGGCGGTGCCCATGCGGCGCGGCGAGCGCGTGCTGGGCGTGCTCAACCTGGAGAGCGAGCGGCCGGGCGCCTTCACGCCGGAAGATATGCTCCTGGCCGAGTCGCTGGCCGACGCGGTGGCCTTTGCGCTGGACAATGCCAACCTGTACCAGGCCATCGCCGACGAAAGCAGCCGGCTCCAGGCGCTTATCAAGTCCAGCCGCGACGGCCTGTTTATGATCGGCGTTGACCGGCGCTTCCTGGTGGTGAACGAGGCGGTGCTGCGGTTGATGGGCCTGGCGGGCCAGCCCGAAGACTGGCTGGGCCGGCCGGTGCTGGATATTCTGCTGCCCCTGCGGCGGCAATTGCCGTCGGCGGCGCGCGGCGTGCTCAACGAGCTGCGGCGGCTCAAGCGCGGCGACGAACCCCCGGCCGAGGGCGAGGCAGAGTTTCCGCCGCGGCGCATCCATTGGCTCAGCCTGCCGGTGCTGGCCGGGGACGTGCCCCTGGGCCGGCTGGTGGTGCTGCGCGATGTGACCGAAGAACGCCTGGTGCAGAAGCTGCGCGAGGAGCTGACCGACACCCTGGTGCACGACCTGCGCAACCCGCTGACCAATATCCACATGGCGCTGGAGCTGATGGACCAGTTGAGCGTGGGCGTGGCCACCCAGGAGCAGACCGACGTGCAGCGCATCGCGCGCAGGAGCACCCAGCGCATGCTGGGCCTGGTCAACGCCATCCTCGACGTCAGCCGGCTGGAAAGCGGGCAGATGCCGGTGAGCCGCGCGCCTTTGCAATTGCGTCCCCTGGCCGAGGAAGTCATCGGCCTGCAATTGCCGCTGGCCCAAGAGAAGCACCTGGTGCTGGAGAACTGTGTGCCGGCCGACCTGCCGCTGGTGTCGGCCGATGCCGGGCTGATCCGGCGTGTGCTGGAGAACCTGGTGGGCAACGCGGTGAAGTTCACGCCGGAGGGCGGCTGCGTGCAGCTCAGCGCGGCGGCCGAAGCCGGGCACGACCACCTGGTGGTGACCGTGCGCGACAACGGCGCGGGCTTGACCCCGGAGACGAAGGCCGGCCTGTTCCAGAAATTTGTCACCGGCCGCCACCGCGAGCGAGGCAGCGGCCTGGGGCTGGCCTTCTGCAAGCTGGCCGTCGAAGCCCACGGCGGCCGCATCTGGGTCGAGAGCGAGCCTGGCCACGGCGCGGCGTTCCGCTTTACGCTGCCGCTAGAAACGGCCGTGGTGGTGGAGGAAGAGGATGAGGTGGAGTTGGAGGATTGAAGAGGCGACGATCCGCTTCGCGCGACGGACTTTCAAAGCGTAGTGGCGACTTCAGTCGCCACTACGCTTTAGAGAGTGTCTTAAAACTCGCCCTGGCGCTGAAAACTATGATACCCGTCGGCACAAATCCCGCCGACAAGGGACCAAAAACCTGTGTAAATCTGAGTCGCCGGAGCCGCAGTTATGCCTTGCGAAGGCGTTATTTTCGTCCGCAAATGAGTTTTCAGACGCTCTCTAAGCGATGCCAAGATGTTTGCTTTGGCCAAGGCGTTGTACGCCGACAAGCGCA
>CAYUYN010000401.1:0-2549 GCA_964449185.1 uncultured Anaerolineales bacterium
AGAGCTGGCCGAAACAGAAAGGGCCGAGGGATAGTACCCTCGGCCCTTTCTGTTTCGATACTCTGCATGCCTTACGGCAGCGGCGCTAATTTCGTGAAAGTTAGCGTGTGCTTCACACTATCATTAAACACATTCAGCGTCTCCTCCACATCCGCGTCTGAGTGCGCGGCGCACAGGAACAGCGGCTCGCGCCAATCCGGCTCCACCTCCACGCCGCGCTCGCGCATGGCATTGGCAATGTGCTCGTAAAGCGCGTGGTTGGACTCCATGGTCGCCCGGTAGTTGATCACCGGCCGCACCTGCGGCTGGAGCGTGAGGCCGAACATGGCCGGCACGCCGGTGATCTCGTGCTCGACGCCGGCCTCGGTCAGCACTTCGCTCATGCCCTGCATCAGCCGGGTGCCGCGCCGCTGGATCTGCGCCAGGGCATCGGTCGCTTCGATCACCTCCAGCGTGGCGGCGGCCGCGGCCGCGCCCACCGCGTTGCCGCAGTAGGTGCCGCCCTGCGCCATGCGGCCTGGCTCGATCACGCCCATCACCGCGTTGCTGCCGCCGATGGCCGCCAGGGGGTAGCCATTGGCCAGCGACTTGGCGTAGGTCATCAGGTCGCCCTTGACCCCAAAGTGCTCGGTGGCGCCGCCCTTGGCGATGCGGAAGCCGGTCTTGACCTCGTCCATGATCATCACCATGCCGTACTCATCGCACAGCCGGCGGATCAGCTCCAGGAAGCCCGGCACGGGCATCAGCGAGGCCATGTTGCCGGCGATGGGCTCCACGATGATGGCGGCAATCTCGCCCCAGCGCGCCTTGACGGTGCGCTCCAGCAGCTCGCCGTCATTGTAGGGAATGCTGATCAGCAGGCTGCGCAGCGCCTCGGGGATGCCCGAGGAATTGGCCGCGGTGAGCGGGCTGCGGACCGAGCCCAGCGAGCCGACCGGCGTCATGGAGGTGGAGAAGAGCGTGTAGTCGTGGAAGCCGTGGTAGCAGCCCTCGAACTTGATGATCTTCTCGCGGTTGGTGTGGGCGCGCGCGATGCGCAGCGCGTGCATGGTGGCCTCGGTGCCCGAGTTGGCGTAGCGCACCTTCTCCACGCCCGGGCACAGCCGGATGATGCGCTCGGCCACTTCCACCTCCAGCGGGTGGGTGTGGGCATAGATCGTGCCGTTGCCCATGGCCTGCACCACGCGGCTGTGCACGCGCGCGTCGGCGTGCCCGAGGATGATCGGGCCAAAGGCCAGGCGATAGTCGATAAAGCGGTTGCCGTCCATGTCCCAGATGTAGGCGCCCGACCCGCGCGCAATGACGGGCGTGTCGGCGCCCCAGTAGCGGAAGTTGGACGAGACGCCGTAGGGCATGACCTGGCGGGCGCGTTCAAACAGAGCGCGGGTTTGGTCGAGTTTGAGAGCCATAGTTTTCCTTATTGGGGTCCACCGCACAGGGTGAGGCGCATGCGCGGATTGTATGGGGAAAATAAAGAGAGAGCAAGCGCGCTTGCTCTCTCGGGCGCATTTCTCATTTCTGGCCGCGCCTCGGCTGCCAGGCCGCCAACGGGAGATGCCCCCGCTCTCTCTAGAGGCTTATTTGCCGATGGCCGCCAGCCGGGGTGGCGCCGTGGGCGACTGGGGTGGCGCGCTGGGCGCCGACCGCAGGTGGTGGTAGTAGCTCTCCAGCCAGCGGTTGGACCAGCCAAACAGCGTGGTGTCGCGCACGATGGCCTTGACCTCGTCGCGCGTCATCTTCACCTCGCCCACCAGCACGTTGACGTTCTGGCGGCTGAGGGCCAGGGTGCGCACCGCAAACAGCAGCGGCCAGATGCAGGCCAGCCGCAGGGTGTGCAGCCACGGGGGCAGCGCCTGCACGTAGGCCAGCGCCTTCTGCAGGTGGCGCTCGGCCTTGTCGGCCACCATGTCCACCACTTGCAGCGCCTGGATCTGATATTCCGGCTTGAACATGTCGCTGCGGCGCAGGTTGACGGCGGCGCAAAAGCTCTCGGGCACAAAGATCCAGCCGCGTTCGTAGTCCTTGCGCAGGCCGCGGATGATGTTGACGGTCTGCAGGGCCAGGCCAAACTCGCGCGCCAGGGGCATGAGCTGGCTCAGCCGGCCGCGGATGAAGCCCGAATACCAGGCGAAGATGTCGGTCACCAGGTAGCCCACGCGGCCGGCCACCTCGTGCATGTAGTCGTCCATGTCATCTTCAAGCGGGATGTCGGGACCGCGCTGCACCCAGCGGGCCATGCCGCGGGTGGAGTTGCGCACGTGCACCAGCAGTTGGTTCTGCACCGCCAACGGCAGCGCATGCACCTTCTGCAAAATCTCCGCGGCGTGGTAGGCCACGCGCGCATCCGGGTCATCGCCGGGCGGGTAGGGGGCCAGGGCTTCCACCAGCCGGGTGGCCGGCGCCTCGCCGGCGAGCACGGTGTCCCACAGCTTGAGCAGCTCGACCTTGGTGGCGACCGGCATCTGGTCGTTGTCTTCCAGGTAGTCGGAGACGCGCAGCAGCAGGTAAGCCAGGCACATGGCATCGCCGACCACACCGGGCAAGCGCTC
>CAYUYN010000401.1:2649-4037 GCA_964449185.1 uncultured Anaerolineales bacterium
GGCCGGCCGCCAGACCGAAAAGTGCTCAAAGGCTGATCACTTCAGCCCGCATCCAGCTTCTCCAAAATCGCCCAGGCAAACCGCTCCGAGCGGTCCAGCACCTCCGGGTCGATATTGGCCAGGTTGTCGCGCGCGGTGTGGAAGTTGGGCGGCATCTTGCTGCGCGGGTCAAAGTCGAGCAGGCCCAGCGCCTTCTGGCCGTGCGTGGCGGCGATGGACAGCTCCGAGAACAGCCCGCGGTAGTGGAAGGGCTGCGCGCCCAGCTCGGGGTGCGCGCGCGCCACGCCCTCGGCCAGCGCCACCAGGCCGGGGTCCGCCTTGACCGGCACGATCACGGTCTCGCTGAGCACGTAGTTGACCAGCGAGTTCTTGCCGCCGATGTTGTCGAGCACCAGGTAGCTGGCGCCGGCCGCCTCGTGCGGCGCGTGGCGCTCGATCCAGTCGGCCAGGCCGGTGCAGCCCACTTCTTCGCAGCCGGTGTTGATCAGGATGACCTCGGTGTGCTCCAGCGGCTCCTGGCGCAGCCGCTCGGCCAGGGCCAGCACCGCGGCGGCGCCCGTGGCATTATCGTTGGCGCCCACCACAAACGGTGTCAGGTCGGGCTGCACAGTGAAGACCAGGCCGATCAGCAGCAGGGGAACCAGGTAGAGCGCGAGGGTGCGGGGCAGGGGGTCGGGCGTGACGACGCCCCAAACGAAGAGCACCGGCAGGGCGATGAAGGCCACGCCGGTGAGGGTCGTGAGCACCTGGAAGATTTGCCACAGCCGGGGCGACTGCATGGCCAGGGCGTGGCGGGCCGTGTCCACATGGCCTGTGACCACCACCCGCCGCCTTGTTTCGCCGCGCGGCTCGGCCACGGCCCACACGTTTTGGCTGGGCGCCACCGGCAGCAGCCACAGCAGCGGGCTGAGCCGGTGCGTGGCCGCCAGAAAGAACGAGACCACCACCACCAGCCCCAGGCCCGCCGCGGCCAGCGCGCCCATCTGCGCGTTGGGCCCGCGCCCCAGGCTCGCAAACAGCAGCAGCGCCAGCAGCATCAGCCCCAGCGCCAGCGCAAAGGGCTGCCAGCCCGAAGTCACCGACCGAAACTGGTCGCGCTGGACGGTATAGCCCAGGCCTGCCAGCGTGGCCTGGCAGTAGTCGTGGGCCGTGACCTCCTGCGGCGTGGTGCTGCCGCGCGGCCCGATAACGTTCGCGAAGTGTTCGACGTGGCGGAGGGAGGTGGAGGGCATAGGCGGTAATTGGTAATTAGAGATTGGAGATTAGAGAGCGAGCAGACGGAGTATACAGGCAGGGGCCGGGCTTGGGTAATGGAGGGCAGGCCGCAGGCAGTGCCTTCTCATTCTCGGATTCGAGCATGAAAGCGGTCTGCCCCCTTTCCCTCTCCT
>CAYUYN010000402.1:0-4036 GCA_964449185.1 uncultured Anaerolineales bacterium
GGCCGCCGAGGCCGAGGCCAAGCCGCGCAAGCGGCACCGCGCCGCGGCCGATGAGGCCGTGCCGATGGCGGCCCAGCCGATGGCGGACGAGGCTGGCGAGGCGAAGACCGCCAAGCCCAAGAAGACCGCGACGAAGACCCCAGCACTCTCTGGCAAGTCCGCTGCCGAACCGTCGGCGGCGAAAAAACCGCCCGCAAGCAGTTGAAGCCCTAGGAGGATACCATGACGGACATGCCTGCTGACTCGATGCCACCCGAAGCACCCATGATGCCGCCGGTCGAGGCCCCAGCCCCGGCCGCGCCGGCCAGACGCGCACCCAGCCGCAAGGGCGGCGCCAAGAAGGCGGCGAAGAAGGGTGCCAAGAAGGCCGCCGGCAAGAAGGGCGGCGCCAAGAAGGCGGCGAAGAAGGGTGCTAAGAAGGCTGCCGGCAAGAAATCCGCGGCCAAGAAGGGCGGCGCCAAGAAAGCGGCCGGTAAATCGGCCAGCAAGAAGTCAGCCGCCCGGCGGCGCTAAGCTCGGCGGCGAGGTCATGCCTGGCGCAGGCTCATGGACTGGTTGGCGCCAGCATGAGGGAGGGGGAATCTGAGCCGGCCCACTAGCCGCGGTCGCGGCCATGGCTCTGTGAGTGTACCTGCTGACCACCGCCGACACAAAACCGCGCTGCCCCGTGGGCAGCGCGGTTTTGTGTCTGGCTAGGTCGCGGCCGTTGGGCGATACAAGCCGCGCCGCTGGATGAGGTGGGCCACCTCCGGCGGCACCAACCCGGCGATGGAACGCCCGGCCCTCACCCGCTCGCGGATGTCACGCGCCGAGTTGGTGATGGGCGGCATACTGATGAAGCGCACCTTAGCGGTGATCCCTGGCAGCACCGCCTCCAACGCGTCGAGGTCGACCTGATCGCCCGGGCGCCGCAGGACCCCCAACGTGCAGCAGGCCACGATGACCTCGGGCCGGCCCCAGGTGGGCAGGTCGCGCAGCGAGTCGCCCCCCATCACAAACACCAGATCGTCTGCGGGGTATTGCTCGCCCAGCAGCGCCACCGTGTCGGCCGTCCAGTGTGGGCCGGGCCGGTCGAGATCCACGCGCGAGAGCGCATAGGTGGGGTCCCCGGCGATGGCGGCCTGGACCATGGCGAGACGGTCAGCGGCGGGCGAAATGTGGCTGTCTTGCTTGTGGGGCGGGTCGGTCGCCGGCACCCACAGCACGCGGTCGAGGCCCAATTGGTCGCGGGCGGCGGCGGCCAAGGCCAAATGGCCGAGATGGGGCGGGTCGAACGTGCCCCCGAAGATGCCGGTCTGCATTAGGGCGGGGCGGTCAGTCAGTCCATTCGAGCTCGAACTCGCCGATGTAGACCGTGTCGCCGTCCTTGATGCCGGCCTGCGACAGGGCTTTGCGCACCCCCAGGGTTTCTAGGATGCGCTGGAAGCGCTCAACGGCCTGGTCGTGCTCCCAGTAGGTCATGGCGGCCGCCCGCTCGATGCGGGCGCTCTTCACGCGGTAGCCGCCATCGTCCTCGCGGCTGATGGCGAAGACCGGCCCCTCGTTGGCGGCCCGGTAGACGGGCAGCTCTTCTTCCACCGGCAGGGGCGCGGCCTCGGCCAGCTTCTGGGCAGCGCGGTAGAGCACCTCGCGCACGCCGGTGCGCGCCATGGCTGACATGGCGAAAACTTCGTAGCCGCGCCGCTGCAACTCGTCCTTGAGGGCCGGCCAGCGCTCCTGCGCCTGGGGCAGGTCCATTTTGTTGAAGGCCACCACCATCGGCCGCTGGGCCAGGTGCTCATCGAACAGCGCCAGCTCGCTGAGGATCTGCGAGAAGTCGGCCAGCGGGTCTTCGCCGCCGCCGTCGAGCAGGTGGATGAGCACGCGGGTGCGCTGAATGTGGCGCAGGAAGTCAAAGCCGAGGCCCGCGCCGAGGTGCGCGCCTTCGATTAGGCCGGGGATATCGGCCAGCACCAGGGTGGTGTCACGATCAAGCTCGGCCACACCCAGGTTGGGCGTGAGGGTGGTAAAGGGATAGGCCGCGATCTTGGGCTCGGCCGCGGTGATCGAGGCCAGGAAGGTAGACTTACCGGCATTGGGCACGCCCACAATGCCCACGTCCGCGATGAGCTTGAGCTCCAGCTTGAGCTTGCGCTCCTCGCCGGGGGCGCCCTTTTCGCCCACGCGGGGGGCCTGGTTGCGCGCGTTGGCAAAGCGCGAGTTGCCCCGCCCGCCGCGGCCGCCACGCGCCACCACCAGGGTCGCGCCGGCTTCGGTCAGGTCGCCCAGCAAGTCGCCGGTATTGGCGTCGCGCACGATCGTGCCCGGAGGCACGGGCACAATGAGCGCTGGCGCCGACTTGCCCCGGCTGCGGGTGCCGCTGCCGCCCTTGCCGGCCTCGGCCTCAAACTCGCGTTTGCGGTTGAAATCTTGCAGGGTATTCAAATGCCGGTCGACCTGGAGCACCACGTCACCGCCGCGCCCGCCGTCGCCGCCGTCCGGGCCGCCATGCGAGATGTACTTCTCTTTCCGGAAGTGCACGGCGCCATTGCCGCCGCTGCCCGACCGGGCCAGAATAGTCGCTTCATCGAAGTTCATACGAGGGATTATAGCAGACGGGCAATGGCTAAATGGGGTGGTGCGGTCGCGGCCGGCTGCGCCGGCCGCGACCGCACCACCCCATGCCCCCTGTTACTCGTAGCGGAGGGCCTCGATCGGCCGCAGCCCGGAGGCGCGCACCGCCGGATAGAGCCCAAAGAACAAGCCCACCACGAAGGAGAAGCCGGTGGCCAGCAGGACGCTTTGAAGGGAGACGGTGGTATCGAGATCGGGCACCGCCTGCTGGATGCCCCAGGCCCCGGCCCAGCCCAGGAGGATGCCAAAGACGCCGCCCAGCAGGGCCAGCACAACCGCTTCCACCAGGAACTGGGTGAGCACATGGCTGCGGCGCGCGCCCACCGCCTTGCGCAGGCCGATCTCGCGGGTGCGCTCGGTGACGGTGACGAGCATGATATTCATGATGCCGATGCCGCCCACCAGCAGCGCCACCCCGGCGATGGCGCCGAGGAAGAGCGTGAGGACGCTGGTGACTTGCTGGAAGGCGGAGACCAGATCCTGCTCGGACAGCACGGTGAAGTCATCTTCGCCGCGATAGGGGATGTTGTGGCGGTCGCGCAGAACCTCGCCGATTTGCGCGATGAGGGCGTCTTGCTGGGTGGGGTCGGCCGCCTGCACCAGGATGAGCGAGACGCGTGACTCGCCGCGCAGGGTGCGGAGGGAGAACAGCCGGCTGGCAGCGGTGGTGTAGGGCACCATCACCGTGTCGTCTTCGTCGCCAAAGGGGGTGGCGCCTTTGCGGGCCAGGATGCCCACCACGCGGAAGGGAAAGCCGTTGATGCGGATGGTGGCGCCCAGGGCTTCCTCGTCGGGCGCGAAGAGGTGGTTGAGCGTGGTCTGGCCGATGACGGCCACGCGCGCGCGCTCTTCCAGGTCGGTGGCCAACAGGAAGCGGCCGGCCAGCACCTGGTAATTGCGAGCCACGGCATAATCAGGCGTGGTGGCGCGCAGGGTGGTGGAGGTGTTGTTCTCGCCGAACGAGAGGTCGGCGTCACGGACGTAGACCGGCACGACGCGGGCGGCGCCGGGGACGCGCACGGGGTCGCTGAGCGCTTCGTAGTCGTCCAGGGTGAGCGGCGCATCACCGGCGCGGCGGCCGGGCGGGCCAGAGCCGGGGCGAAACTGCCCGGGGAAGACAAAGACCAGGTTGGTGCCCAGGCCCTCAAACTGGCCGGCCACGTAGCGCGACACCCCCTGCCCCACCGACAGCAAGGTGATGACGGCCGCCACGCCGATGGTGATGCCGAGCATGGTCAGCGCGGCGCGCAGCTTGTTGGCGGCCAGCGACCGCAGCGCAAGGCGCAAGTTCTCGAACAGCATCAGGCGCCGCCGCTTTGAATGAGGTCAACCTGACCTCGGGTAGGCTCCGCTCAACAAAACCAGTTTTCGGTCAGACGCGGCGGCCGGCGACGGGTGGCCGCGCGCCCCACCAGCGGCTCCG
>CAYUYN010000403.1:0-4033 GCA_964449185.1 uncultured Anaerolineales bacterium
GTCGCGCGAAGCGGTCGTCTGTTAGCCCGCCCTCTCCACCGCCTTGGTCAAGGCCCGCTTGGCGAGCACGTCCGCCAGGTGCCGGCGGTAGTCGGCCGAGGCGTAGTGGTCGCCGATGGGCTGGTCGAGCGCCGCGCCCACCAGGGCCGCGGCCGCCGCGATGTGGTGCGCGTCGAGCGTGTGGCCCTTCAGCGCCTCTTCGGCCGCGGTGGCGCGCGTGGCGGTGGTCGTGGCCCCGCCAACGACCACGCGCGCGCCGGTGCACTTCCCGCCGCTGGTCATGACGAGGGCGGCCACGCCCACCACGGCGTAGCCCGAGGCCGGGTGCGCGTGCTTGACGTAGGCGCCGCCCGTGCCGCCGCCGTAGGCCGGCACGCTGATGGAGGTGAGCACTTCATCGGCGGCCAGGCTGGTGGTGAACAGGTCTTGGAAGAAGTCCGCCGCGGCGATCTCGCGCGACCCGCCGGGACCAGTGGCCGTCAGGGTGGCGCCCAAGGCCTGGATGACCGTGGGCAGGTCGGCCGCGGGGTCGGCGTGCGCCAGCGAGCCGCCGAGCGTGCCGCGGTTGCGCACCTGCTGGTCGCCGATCTGGGCGGCAGCCTCGGCCAGGATGGGGCAGTGTTCCCTCACCACCGCCGAGTGCGCCAGGGTGTTGTGTGTGGTCAGCGCGCCGATGGTCAGGCTGCTGCCCGCCAGGCTCACACCGGCCAGCTCCTTGAGACGACCCAGGTCCACCAGCACGTCCGGCTGGCTGACGCGCAGCTTCATCTGCGGCAGCAGGCTGTGCCCGCCCGCCAGCAGCTTGGCCCCCGGATGCGCCTGCAGCAGCTTGACTGCCTCGGCAAGGGAGGCAGCGCGGTAGTATTCGAATTGTGCAGAGTACATTTTAGTTGTCCTTATTGATCGCGCGCCAAATCTTCTCCGGCGTCAGCGGCATGTCGATATGCCGGACGCCCAGCGGCGCCAGCGCATCCATGACCGCGTTGACGATGGTCGGCGTGGCGGCGATGGTGCCCATCTCGCCGACGCCCTTGACGCCCAGCGGGTTGTGCGGCGAAGGCGTTTCGGTGCGGCCGGTCTTGATGGTCGGGAACTGGTCGGCGCGCGGCACGGCATACTCCATCAGGTTGGCGGAGATAAGCTGGCCGTCGGCGTCGTAGTGGGCGGTTTCCCACAGAGCCTGGCCAACACCCTGGGCCACGCCGCCCTGTATTTGGCCGTCCACGATCAGCGGGTTGATGACCTTGCCGACATCGTCCACGGCTGTGTAGCCCTGCAGCGTCACCTGGCCGGTGTCGGGGTCGATCTCGACCTGGGCAATGTGGATGCTGTTGGGGAAGGTGAAGTTGGCCGGGTCGTAGTAGGTGTCTTCTTCCAGGCCGGGCTCCAGGCCCTCGGGCAGGTTGTGGGCGGTGTAGGCCGCAAAGGCCATCTCGCCAAAGGTCTTGGCCTTGTCGGGCGAGCCCTTGACGTAGATCTTGCCGTTGTCGCGGTCGTAGACCAGGTCTTCCACCGCCACTTCCAACTGGTGCGCGGCGATCTTGAGGATCTTGGCCCGCACCTTTTGGGCCGAGCGCACCAGCGCGCTGCCGCCGACGGAGGTGCTGCGGCTGCCGTAGGTGCCCATGCCGTTGGTGATGACGGCCGTGTCGCCGTGCACCAGGTCGACGTCGTCGATGCTGATGCCCAGCTCATCGGCCACGATCTGGGCCATGGTGGTTTCGTGGCCCTGGCCGTGGGAGTGCGAGCCGGTGAGGGCGGTCACCTTGCCGGTGGCGTGCACGCGGAGGCCGCCGCTTTCCCAGAAGCCGGTCACGCCGCCCAAGGCGCCCGCCACGCGCGAAGGCACGGGGCCGCTGGCCTCGATGCAGGCGCCGATGCCAATGCCCACCAGGCGTCCCGCCTTCCGCGCTGCGGCCTGCGCCGCGCGCAAGCCGCTGTAGTCCGACAGCTCGAGCACCTTGTCCATAACGCCGTGGTAGTTGCCGCTGTCGTACGACAGGGCCACCGGGGTCTGGTAGGGGAATTCGTTGGCGGCGATGAAGTTCTTGCGCCGGAATTCCACCGGGTCCATGTTCAGCTCGCGGGCGGCCAGGTCCACCAGCCGCTCGACCACATAGGCCGCTTCGGGCCGGCCGGCCCCGCGGTACGCATCCACCCACACCGTATTGCTCAGCGTGCCCCAGACCTCGCCATGGATGGCGGGGATCTTGTATAGGCCCGACAGCAGGGTCAAGTAGAAGGCGGTGGGGATGAGCGCGGCCACTAACGAAAGGTACGCACCGTTGTTGGCCCAGGTGGCCACGCGCAGCCCGGTGATGGTGCCATCGGTTTTGAGCGCCAGGCTGCACAGGGTGACGTGGTCGCGGCCCTGTGTATCGGACTGGGAGGCTTCGCTGCGGGTGGACACCCACTTGACCGGGCGGCCCAGCTTGCGCGCGGCCCATGGCACCAGGGCCTCTTCGGGGTAGGTGGGGATCTTGCTGCCAAAGCCGCCGCCCACGTCGGGCGAGATCAGGCGCAGCTTGTGCTCGGGGATGCCAAGGATGAAGGCGCTCAGCACCACGCGCGTCAGGTTCGGGTTCTGGCTGGTGGTCCACAGCGTCATTTCGCTCTTAGCCCGGTCCCACTGCGCCATGGCCGCTCGCGGCTCCATGGCCGTGGCAATCAGGCGCTGGTTGACCAGCTCCAGCTCGACCACCTTGTCGGCCTCGGCGAAGGCCTTGTCAGTTTCGTCCTTGTTGCCCAGGGCCCAGGTGTAGCTGGTGTTGTTGGGCACATTGTCGTGGAGCTGCGGGGCGCTGGGGTCCGCGGCCTGGCGCGCGTCGGTGACGGCTGGCAGCGGCTCGTACCCCACCTCAATCAGGTCGAGGGCGTCCGCGGCGATGTAGGCCGTTTCGGCCACCACCATGGCCACGCGGTCGCCCACGTGGCGGACCTTGTCGGTCTGCAGGCAGCGGTTGACCGGCACCTTGATGCCGGGGGGGTTCCAGCCGCTGGGCAGGTTGCCCAGGTCGGCCGTGTCCGCGCCGGTAAAGACGGCGATGACGCCCGGCAGGGCCTTGGCCTTGCTGGTGTCGATGCTCTTGATGACGGCGTGCGCATACGGGCTGCGCTTGATGGCCAGGTGCGCCAGGTTGGGCAGGGTCAAATTCGCCACGTAGCTGCCCAGGCCCTGGAGGAAGCGCGGGTCTTCGCGCCGCTTGATGGGGGAGCCGACATACTTAGCCATTTCAGGCCTCCTGGGGCTGCTGAGCGCCAGCGGCGTGCTTCACGGCGGCCACGATGTTCTGGTAGCCGGTGCAGCGGCACAGGTTGCCCTCCAGCCCGTGGCGGATTTCTTCGTCGGTCGGGTTGGGGTTGTGCCGGAGCAGCTCCACGGCCGTCATGATCATGCCGGGGGTGCAGAAGCCGCACTGCAGGCCGTGCTTTTCCCAGAAGGCCTGCTGCATGGGGTGCAGTTGGCCGTCCTTGGCCAGGCCTTCCACGGTGGTCACGCTGCTGCCATCGGCCTGCACGGCCAGCACCGTGCACGACTTCACCGTCTGCCCGTCCATGGCGACGGTGCAGGAGCCGCACTGGCTCGTGTCGCACCCAATGTTCGTGCCGGTAAGCCCCACCGTCTCGCGCAGGAAGTGCACGAGAAGCAGCCGGGGCTCAACGGAGTGAGTATGAGCTTGTCCGTTGACGGTAATGGTGACGGATTGCTTCATAAAAACCCTCCTTCTGACACTGGTGGCCGGCTAAGCGCCGGCCAGGGGGAGCAAAAAACTCCAGCCGCCCTGAATGGGCGACTGGAGCTTATTCACGAAAAGCCTGCCACGGCACAGCCGGGAACACAAACCGCGCCCGGCGGAAGCTTTGGGCAGCAAAGCTTCGCCATTTGCGAATGGTTACCGGTCACGTCCCGCGCGTGTATTGTCATGCTGGATGGCTGACCCAACAAGCCAAAAGAGTGGGGCACTTTTTTGAGTAACAAACCAAATTGTAAGGAGTAGCGCCGCATAAGTCAACATCGTGCATAAACATACAA
>CAYUYN010000404.1:0-4031 GCA_964449185.1 uncultured Anaerolineales bacterium
TCGCCCGCGCCCTGGCGCAGAACCCGCGCCTCGTGCTGGCCGACGAGCCCACGGGCAACCTGGACGACCGCACGGGCGAGACGGTCATGGCCCTGCTCGACGCCATGACGCGCCAGGCCGGCAAGACCCTCATCCTGGTCACTCACAGCCGTGAGATGGCCGGCCGCGCTGATGTGATGTACGAGATGCACGCTGGGAAGCTGGAAGAAAGGCTGAAGGCGGAAGGCTGAAGGCGAAAGCCATTCATCCTTCATACTTCATCCTTCGACATGCTGACACAATCGTTGGTAAGAGCCAGCTGGCGGGACCTGATAAGGCGGCCGCTGCAATCCCTCCTCATGCTGCTCGGCATCGCGCTGGGCGTGGCGGTGGTCGTCGCGATTGACCTGGCCAACACCAGCGCCACGCGCGGCTTTGCGTTGAGCACCGAGGCCGTCGTGGGCCGCGCCACCCACCAGGTGCGCGGCGGGCCTACCGGCGTGCCGGACGCCTTCTATCGACAACTGCGGGTCGACTGGGGCTACGCCCTCAGCGCGCCCGTGGTCGAAGGCGTGGCCGTGGCCGTGGATCTGGACATGCAACCCCTGCGCCTGCTGGGTATCGATCCCTTTGCCGAGGCGCCCTTCCGCAGCTATCTCTCGGGCAGCCAGGGTCGCGCCGCCGGCATCGAGCGCTTCTATGCCGAACCCAACACCGTGCTCATCGGCGCCGGATTGGCCGAGAGGTACGGTTTAGCGCCCAACGACCGCCTGCGCCTCCAGGTCGGGGATCGCCTGGAAACCCTGACCATCGTCGGCGTGCTGACGCCAGAGGCTGCCTCCGCCAGGCGGGCCCTGTCTGGGCTGCTGTTGGCCGATGTGGCCACCGCTCAGGAGGTGCTGGGCCTGGCCGAGACCCACACGCTCAGCCGCATCGACCTGATCCTGACACCCGCCGAAGCGGCTGCGCTGGAGGGCCAACTGCCCGCCGGCCTGCGCCTGGCGCCCGCCAGTGAACAGGCCAACGCCGTGGCGCAGCTCACCGAGGCGTTTCAGCTCAACCTCACCGCGCTCAGCCTGCTGGCGCTCGTGGTGGGCATGTTCCTTATTTACAACACGGTCATGTTCAGCGTCGTGCAGCGCCGGCGCGCCTTGGGCACCCTGCGCTCGCTGGGCGTCACTGGGCAGCAACTCTTCGCCCTCATCCTGCTGGAGACAGCCGTGGTGGCCCTGCTCGGCGGCGCCCTGGGGGTGGCGCTCGGCTGGCTGTTGGGTCAGGGCGCGGTGCGCCTGGTGACCCAGACCATCAACGACCTGTACTACGTCACCTCGGTGCGCGAGGCGCCGCTCGGCTGGCTGACGGTGCTTAAGGGCCTTGGCCTTGGCCTGGGCGCCGGGCTGCTCGCCGCGACGGCCCCGGCGCTGGAGGCCGCTAACGTCGAGCCCATCACCATCCTGCGCCGCAGCTCGCTGGAAGATCGGGTACGCGGCTTGCTGCCGGGGCTGGGCGCGCTGGGTCTGGTGCTGGGCGCGCTCGGCCTGGCAACCCTGCTGCTCATCAACCGCTCGCTGGTGGCCAGCTTTGCCAGCCTGTTTGCCATCATCCTCGGGCTCGCGCTGGTCGTGCCAATCGCCACGGTCTGGCTGATGCAGTTGGCCGGCCCCCTGCTCCAGCGCACGGCCGGCCTGCTGGGCCGCATGGCCGCTCGCACCGTGGTCAAGGCCGTTAGCCGCACCAGCGTTGCCATCGCCGCCCTCATGGTGGCCGTCTCGGTCACCATCGGCGTCAGTGTGATGATTGCCAGCTTCCGCAGCACCGTGGTCAACTGGCTGGACCTGACCCTGGTGGCCGATATCTATGTCTCGTCGCCGGGCGCCGGCGCGGGCTCCAACACCAGCCTGGCCGCCGATCTGCCGGAGCGCCTGGCCGCCGTGCCCGGCGTGGCCGAAGTCGAGACCATTCGCAACACCGTGGTCGACAGCGAGTTTGGCGAGGTGAACCTGGCCGCCGCCGACACCCAGCGCCGCCGCTCGGCCGCGCTCTATCGCTTTGCCAGCGGCGACTCCGACGCCATCTGGCAGGCCATGCTCGACGGCGCGGTCGTGGTCAGCGAGCCGTTTGCCTATCGCCACAACCTGCCGGCGCAGGGCGCCACTGTCACCCTCCACACCGATCAGGGCGCGCGCACCTTCCCCGTCGCGGCCATCTACTACGATTACTCGTCGGACCAGGGCAAGGTGCTGATGGCGCGGTCCACCTACCACCAATATTGGGACGACCGCGGCCTGTCGGCCCTGGCCGTGTATGTGGCGCCGGACGCCGACCCCGAACTGGTGGCCGATGCCCTGCGCACATCCCTCAGCGGGGCGGCCCTGCAGGTGCAGGTGAACCGCGCCCTGCGCGAGCAAGCGCTCGTCATTTTCGACCGCACGTTTGCCATCACCAACGCCCTGCGGCTGCTGGCCGTCATCGTCGCCTTCATCGGCGTGCTCAGCGCGCTCATGGCCCTGCAGATCGAGCGCGCGCGCGAGCTGGCCACGCTCCAGGCCCTCGGCCTGACCCCCGGCCAGCTCTGGCGGCTCACCCTCCTGGAGACCGGCCTCATGGGCGCCACCGCCGGCCTTCTGTCCCTGCCCACGGGCTTTGTCCTGGCGCTGGTGCTGGTCTATGTGATCAACCTGCGCTCTTTCGGTTGGACCATCCAAATGCAGCTTGACCCCTTCGTCTTCGCTCAGGCCATCCTCATCAGCCTCGCCGCCGCCATCCTGGCCGCCATCTACCCCATGCGGCGCCTGCTAAGTCTGCCGATTGCCGCGGCACTAAGGCAAGAGTAAACTAGATGTCCCCGATACTTCCACAGTCTCACACCCCCACAGCGCGCCGAGTGGCGACCCTCCTATTGGTCACGCTACTCGCGGTCGTTGCCGTCATTGCCTTCGTGCTCGCCACTCGCCCCCGTCCCGCCGGCCAGCCGACCCTGCAGCTTGACGACAGCCGGCCGCCAGACACCTCCGGCTTCGAGCGCGCCCTGGAGCCGCGCGACTATTCGTTTCCGGAAGATCATGGGCCGCACCTCGGCTTCCAAACCGAGTGGTGGTACTACACCGGCAATCTCACCACGGCCGATGGCCGCCGCGTAGGTTATCAGCTCACATTTTTTCGGCGCGGGCTGACGCCCGCTGCCCTCGAGCGCCCCTCGGACTTTGCCACCAACCAGGTGTACTTCGCCCACTTCGCCATCACTGACGTGGCCGGCGACGCCCACACCTCCACCGAGCGTTTCAGTCGCGGCGCGGCTGGCCTGGCTGGCGCCACTGGTCAGCCGTTTGAAGTCTGGCTGGAAGACTGGCGGGCGGAGGCACTCACGCCCGACGGCTCGGCGGTGCGCCTGGTAGCGCGCCAGGGCGACCTGTCCCTGGACCTCAACCTGCGCGCCGTCAAGCCCATCGTGCCGCATGGCGACCGGGGCCTCAGCCCCAAGAGCGGCGTCGCCGGCAACGCTTCCTACTACCTGAGCTACACCGATATGGAGACCACCGGTGAGGTGCGGCTGGGCGGCGAGGCACTGGCCGTGACCGGCCACAGTTGGTTTGACCACGAGTGGAGCACCAGCGCCCTCGGCGCCGGCGCGATTGGCTGGGATTGGTTTAGCCTGCAGCTCGACGACGGCCGCGAGCTGATGTACTTTCAGATCCGGCGCGAGGATGGCAGCCTCGAGCCGGTCTCGGGCGGCACCCTGGTGGCGGCTGACGGCTCCGTGCGGCACCTGGCCTCGGACGAGGTGCGGCTGGAGGTGCTCGCCACCTGGCGCAGCCCCACCAGCGGCGGCCAATACCCGTCGCGCTGGCGCCTTTCGATCCCGGCCGAGCAGTTGGTGTTGGAGATCGAGCCCTGGATCGCCGACCAGGAGATGCAGGTCAGCTTTGTGTATTGGGAGGGAGCCGTGCGGCTGGAAGGGCAAAGCGCGGGCGCGCCCGTGGCCGGGGTGGGCTACGTGGAGCTGACCGGCTACGTCACCAGCATCGCCGGCCAGTTTTGACGGCGGCCCTTAG
>CAYUYN010000405.1:0-4026 GCA_964449185.1 uncultured Anaerolineales bacterium
TTGGCCTCGGCATCGGGGGCGGCCACCTCGCCTGGCTCGGCGTCGGCCGGCTCCGGGTTGGCGTCGGCTGCTGGGCGGCCCAACCGCAGGAAGGACGCCAGCCCAGCCGGCCGCGCGCTTGGCTTCGGACGCTCGGGTGTGGGGCTCGTGTGCGTTTCGGGCGGCAGGGTGACCGGATGCGTCGCCGGGGGCGTGGGCGCGATGGGCCGCGGAGCCGCGATGGGCCGCGGAGCCGCGATGGGCAGAGGGGCGGCACCGCCGGCGCTTTCAAAGCGGCCGACCAGCGCGCTGGCCTCGGCCGAGGCCGTTTCTTTCAGCCGCTCGGCCACGCTGGCCAGCGCGCCCAGGTTGCCCAGGCCCACCAGCGCGATGTCGGTCCAGCCGCGCGCGGGCGCATTGCTGAAGCAGAAATATTCGCCCTCGCCGGCGGTGGTGTGGAAATACAGCACGTCCGCCGAGTTGCTCAGGCCCAGCGGGCGCGTGGGCGTCTGGGGGAAGCGCTCGTGCCCGGCCGCGCGCGCCACCAGCAGCAACCCCGGCCCGCACTGCACCGCGTAAAAGTCCGCGCCGCGCAGCACCGCCGCGATCAGGCCGCCCTGGAGCGGGGCGTTGCCCGGCCCCTGGCCCGCCGAGCGGTTGCCATCCAGCAGGCTCTGGTTGACGGCCGCGATGCCCTGGCGCAGCGCCGAGGTGACCGAGCCCGGCGTGCCGTAAAACGTGCCGGCGGCCAATTCCATCAGCGCGTCGTAGCGCTCGGCCGGCACCGCCTCGCGCGAGCGCAAGCCCAGGCACAGAAACAGGGTATCGTGTTCACGCCCACGCGCCGTTTTGCGCGGCGGGGCCAGGCTGGCATAGCCCGGTGGTTCTTCCGGCAGCAGACGTCCGCCAGATACATTCAGCAGGTGGGTGGCGACGTCAAGATAAGCAGACATGCGCAAGATTATAGATGACTACAAAGGAAACGAAAAGAAAACGACCGAGTCCGCGCGTTACTAAAAAGCCGCGAAGCATGCGCTATAATGCTTCCCAGCCCACATTGTGCCGCTGTAGGAGCGGGCTTTGCCCGCGATACCGTGCTGCGCCAGTTCCTAAAAACGCCGCTCACGCCCGGCGGCCAGGTGTTCGTCTACGGCCTTATATGGGCCGATGGGCTACTAAAGCGGGTTCCGCTCGTACACGCGGCGGGTAGGGGCGTTCAATTGAACGCCCCTACGGCGGATCGTAGGCAGGCGCCGTACATCCAACAGGCACCCGCTCTAGTTGCAGGATTGTTGCCAGATGGCTCCGCTGCTCCCCCGCCCAGGCGTTCCCGAAAGAGGTCTGTCCGCATGAAAGTGACCGTCATCGGCGCGGGCGGCGTGCGCACCCCGCACATCGTCCGCGGTTTTATCGCGCGCCAGGATCGCCTGGGCCTGGACGAGCTGGCCCTGCTCGACATCGACGGCGGCCGGCTGGACCTGATGGCCGCCCTGACCGCGCCGTTGGAGAACGCCCAGCCGCTGCGCTTCAAGCTCACCCGCACCACCGACGCCGAGGCCGCACTGGCTGGCGCCGACTTCGTCATCACCACCTTCCGCGTGGGTGATATCGCGGGCCGTGCCATCGACGAGCGCGTGGCCCTCAATCATGGCGTGCTGGGCCAGGAGACCACCGGCCCCGGCGGCTTTGCCATGGGAATGCGCACGATCCCGGTCCTCTTTAAGTATCTGGAACTGATGCGCCAGGTCTGCCCCCAGGCCTGGCTGATCAACTTTGCCAACCCGGCCGGCATGCTGGCCGAGGCCGTCATCAACCACGGCCATTGGCCGCGCGCGGTGGGCATCTGTGACGCGCCCGCGGCCATGCAGCGCGGCGCGGCCTTCTTCCTCAAGGCGCGGCCCGATGAGGTCTTTCTCGAGTATTTCGGCCTCAACCACCTGGGCTGGGCGCGCGGAGTGTGGCACCACGGGCGCAACCGTCTGCCCGAGCTGCTGGGTCTCCTGGCGCACGTCAACGGCCCCATCCCGGGCTACCCCTTCGAGCCGGGGCTGATCACCTCGCTGGGGATGCTGCCCAACGAGTATCTCTACTACTATTACTATAGGGCCGAGGCCGTGGCCAACCTGCTGGCCAAGGGCCGCAGCCGCGGTGAGCAGCTCGTCGAGCTGAATGCCCGCCTCTTCGCCGATCTGCGGCAAGCCCGCGCGGCCGAAGATTTTGAGGCCATGCAGGCCATCTTCGACCGCTATTTCCGCGAGCGCGGCGAGACGTACTTCGTCACCGAGACCGGCGGCAAGATTGCTCACGAGCAGAGTGAGTTCAGCCAGGCCGAGCTGGAGGCCCCCTCGGACGAAGGCTACGCCGGGGTGGCGCTCAACGTCATGGAGGCCCTGGCCGGCCAGACCCCGCGCACGCTGATCCTCAACGTGGCCAACGGCGGCGCGATCAGCGGCATGCGCGAGGACGACGTGGTGGAGGTGCCCTGCTGGGTCAGCGACGGTTTGATCCGCCCCCTGGCGCTGGGCTCGGTGCCCGACCACGCCCTGGGCCTGATGAAGCAGGTCAAAGCCTACGAGCGCCTCACCGTCGAAGCCGCCCTCACCGGCAGCTACGCCGCCGCCCTCGCGGCCCTGGCGCTGCACCCGCTGGTCCCCTCGCACGGCGTGGCGCGGGCGATCCTGGAGGCGTATATTGAGCAGCACGCGGAGAATTTTCCGAAGCTGGAGTAACTACTCTCCCCCATGCCCTACGACGTCCTGCTCGTCGGCGACTACTGGTACGACCTGATCTTCACGGATTTGCCGCGCCTGCCGGAGCTAGGCCGGCACCTGTTTGCGACCGGCTTTGAGAACGTGCCGGGCGGGCCGTTTATCAATGCCGTGGCGCTGCACCGCCTGGGCCTGCGGGTCGGTTGGGCGGCCGATTTTGGCAACGACCCCTTCAGCCTGCTGGCCCTGCAAGCGGCCCGGCGCGAAGGGCTGGACGAGGCGCTGTTCGTGCATCACGAGCGCCCCTACCGCCGGGTGACCGCCGTGGCTTCTTATCAGGCGGACCGCGCGCTCATGTCCTTCGGCGACCAGAGCCCGCGCGTTCCCGCCGGCCTCAAGGCGCTGCTGTCCACCCAGGCGCGGCTGATGCTGATCCCGGGCCTGTACTATGGGCCAACCTTCGACGGCGGGCAGTGGCTGCTGCGGCTGCGCGGCATGCAGGTGGTGATGGACTGCCAGTTTACGGGCCATTCGCTCAAAGACCCGGCCTTGCGCCGCGCGCTGGCCCGCGTGGACGTATTTATGCCCAATGCGTTCGAGGCGCGCGACCTGACCGGCGCGGCCACCACGCTCGATGCCCTGCGGGCGCTGGGCGAGCTGTGCCGCCTGGTGGTGGTCAAGGACGGCGCCAACGGGTCCTACGCCCTGTGCGGCGGCGAGGTGGTGCACGCGCCGGCCTTGAGCGTCGCGGTGGTCGACACCACCGGCGCCGGCGACTGCTTCAGCGCCGGCTTTGTGCGCGCCTGGCTTGACGAGCGCCCCCTGGTCGAGTGCCTGCGCTGGGGCAATGTCTGCGGCGCCCTCTCCACCCGCGCCCGCGGCGGCGCCACGGCCGCCCCCACGCTCGCCGAGGTGCGCGAGTGGCTGAACAAATAAGACCCGTCGTGACGAATTCAGTCGTCCCCCTCCCCCAGGCAAAGGAGGGACCACTACGCAGAACCAAACAAGGATATCGCATGCAGATCGAGCTCTATCAAGACCCGGCCATCTTCACCCAGCTCGCGCCCGAGTGGAACGCGCTGCTCGAGCGCGCGGTGACGCGCGTGCCCTTCCTGCGCGCTGAGTACCAGGCGGCCTGGTGGCAGCACCGGGGCGGCGGCGAATGGCCGGCCAGCGCCGAACTGCTGGTGGCCGTGGGCCGCGGCGACAGCGGCGAGCTGCTGGGCGTGGCCCCGCTCTTCGTGGCCCCCAACCGCGATGGCCGGCCGGCCCTGCAGCTCATTGGCGGCGTGGAGATCTCCGACTACCTGGACCTTATTGTCGCCCGCGCCGAGGCCGA
>CAYUYN010000406.1:0-4014 GCA_964449185.1 uncultured Anaerolineales bacterium
GAATGGCCAACATGGTCTGCGCGAACTTCAGCCGCTGCTGCGCGCTGCGCCGCGCGATGGCCACCAGGCCGCGGTCCGGCGCCAGCAGCCACACCAGCACAAACATCACGCCGACCATGGTGGCCATCGAGCCGGCGATGGAGGCATCCAGCCAGTGCGCCATCCAATAGCCGCTGATGGCGCTGGCGACGCCCATCACAGCGCTGTAAAGCAGCATGTGTGAGAGCTTGTCCGTGAGCAGGTATGCCGCCGCCGCCGGGCCGATCATCAGCGCCACCACCAGCACCGAACCCACTGCGTCAAAGGCGCCCACTGCCGTCACCGACACCAGCGCCATCAGCCCATAGTGGATCAGGGCCGGCGAGAACCCCAGCGCGGCCGCCAGGCCGGCGTCAAACGTGGCCAGCTTCAATTCCTTGTAGAACAGCGCGATAAAGGCCATGTTGAGCAGCAGCACGCCGCCCATGACGAACAGCGCCTGTGGCCCCAGGTCCAGGCCGAACAACCGCAGCCGCTCGAACGGCGCAAAGGCCAGCTCGCCCAACAGCACCGCATCGGTGTCCAGGTGGACGTCGCCGGCAAAGCGCGAGATGAGAATGATGGCCACGCTGAACAGCGCCGGGAAGATCAGGCCGATGGCGGCGTCTTCCTTCACCAGCCGGGTGCGGTTGAGCAGCTCCACCAGGCTGACCGTCAGCACACCGGTGGCCGTGGCGCCCAGGATCAACAGCGGCGAGTTGATGTCGCGCGTCACAAAGAACACGATGACGATGCCCAGAAGCACGGTGTGGCTGATGGCGTCGGCCATCATGGCCATGCGCCGCAGCACCAGGAACACGCCCGGCAGCGCGCAGGCCACCGCCACCACCGAGGCGATGAGTTGGATTTCAATCTGGGCGGGGTTCACTGTTCGCCTTGCCCTTCGCTCTCGCGCGCCAGCCGTTGCGCCTCGCCTACGCCGCGCTCGGTCAGCGACCACTGGTCCGGGGCCAACTGCCGCACCCAACCCCGGCCTTCCAACTGCTGTAGGGTGTGCGCCACCCCGCCCGAATAGCTCAACATGGCCCTCAGCACCTCGGTTGAGTGCCCGTGCGGCTGGCCGGTATGCTGTTCGGCCAGGGCAAACAGGTTGGCCAGCACGGCGTTCACGCGCAGGCGCCGCCGGTTGCGCTGGTGGCGCAGCCAGCTCGAGACCAGGCCCCGCTCGGGCGCAAACAGCAGCGATACCAACACGAGCAGGCTGGCGCTGAGCACGATGGTCGGCCCGGTGGACAGGCCGGCGCCGGTGCTGCTGATGATGGCGCCACTGACGCCCGCCACCGCGCCAAAGAGGGCGGCCAGCACCACCATCACGCTCAGCCGGTCGGTCCACTGCCGGGCTGCCACGGCCGGCGCTACCACCATGGCGCTCATTAGCACCACGCCCACCGTCTGCAGCCCCACCACGATGGCGGCCACGAGTAAGGTGGTCAGCAGCACATCCAGCGCGCGCATGGGGAAGCCCAGGCTGGCCCCAAAACCGGGGTCGAAACTCAGCAGCTTGAACTCCTTCCAGAACATCCCCACCAGCACCAGGATCAGCCCGCCGATCACGGCCATCATCACCACGTCGCTTTCGATAAGGGTGGCGGCCTGCCCGAACAAAAACTTGTCCAGGCCGGCCTGCGTGGCATCCGGCAGCTTCTGCACAAAAGTCAACAACATCAGGCCAAAGCCGAAAAACACCGACAGCACCAGGCCCAGCGCGCTGTCGTCCTTGAGGCGTGTGGTGCGGGTGATGCCCAGCATGGCCAGCGTGCCCAGCCAGCCCGTTACCAGGGCGCCCAGGATGAGCACCAGGGGTTCCTTGCTGCGCGTGAGCACAAAGGCCAACACCACGCCTGGCAGCGCCGCGTGCGACATGGCGTCGCCCAGCAGGCTCTGCTTGCGCAGCACGGCATAGCTGCCCAGCGCGCCGCTGACGATCCCCAGGGTGGCGGCGCCCAGGGCAACGGTGCGCAGGGTGTAGTCGAAGAACAGGTCGCGGAGCAGTTGCTGCCAGTCCATGGCGGCCTCTAGCGCCCGCCCCGGGCGGGCGGGGCGGCGGCGCCCTCGGCGGCGGGCGTGCCATTGAGCTGACGGCTCAGGAAGGCAATGCGTCCGCCGTAGGTTAGGCGCAGGTTGGGCTCGGTAAACACTTCGTCCACCGGTCCGCTGGCGATGCGGCGCACATTGAGCATGGTCACCCAGTCGAAGTATTCAGGCACGGTCTGCAGGTCGTGGTGAACCACCACCACGGTCTTGCCCGCTGCGCGCAGGCTCTGGAGCAGCAGCACGATGGCGCGCTCGGTGGTGGCATCCACGCCCTGGAACGGCTCGTCCATGAAATAGATCTGCGCGTCCTGGGCCAGCGCGCGCGCCAGAAACACACGCTGCTGCTGGCCGCCCGAAAGCTGGCTGATCTGCCGCTCGGCGTAGTCGCGCATGCCCACCTTTTCCAGCGCCTCCACGGCCGCCGCGCGCTCGGCCGGCCCGGGGCGTCGCACCCAGCCTAGCGTGCCGTAGCGGCCCATCATCACCACATCCTGCACGCTGGTGGGAAAGTCCCAGTCCACGCTGCCGCGCTGCGGCACGTAGCCCACCAGGTGGCGCTGCTGGCGGTAAGGCTGGCCGTAAATCAGCACCTTCCCGGCCGCGGGCCGCACGAGGCCCAGGATGGCCTTAATCAGGGTGGTCTTGCCGGCGCCGTTGGGCCCGACAATGGCCATCAGGATGCCCGGCGGCACGGTCAGGTCCAAGTCCCACAGCACCGGCTTGTCCTTATAGGCCACGGTGAGGTCGGTGACCTCAATGGGCGGCGTCTCACTGTTCATTTTGATCACTCCGTACCGCCGTCGTCTCGCCCAGCAGCGCGCCCACGATGGTGTCGATGTTGTGCCGCACCATGCCGATGTAGGTGCCCTCGGGCGTGCCCAGGTTGCCCATGGCGTCCGAGAACAGCGACCCGCCGATCTGCACGTCAAAGCCGCGGTCACGCACGGCGGCCTGGACGGCTTCGATGGTGCGCTGCGGCACCGACGATTCGACGAAGATGGCGGGGATCTTGCGCTCGGTGATGAAGTCGGCCAGGCCCTGCACGTCGGAGGTGCTCGCTTGGGACTCGGTGCTGATGCCCTGCAGGCCGCGCACCTCGAAGCCGTAGGCACGGCCAAAGTAATTGAAGGCATCGTGCGCGGTAATCAGCACCCGCTTGTCGGCCGGCACGCGGTCGGCCTGCGTCTGGACGTAGGCGTGCAGGTCGGCCAACTCGCCCAGGTAGCGCTCAGCATTGGCCTGGTAGAGCGCGGCGCTGCCGGGGTCAGCCTCCGCCAGGGTATCGCGCACCTGCTCGGTGGCCTTCATCCATAGGGTTACGTCAAACCAGGCGTGCGGGTCGTAGTTGCCCTTGAACTCGGGCGGCGCCAGCAGCACGGCCCGGTCGATGGGGTCGGTCACGGCCACGGTGCGGATGCGGCCGTCCGCCATGCGCTCCAGCACGCCGCCCATCTGCGCCTCGAGATGCAGGCCGTTGTAGAAGATAATGTCGGCCTGCTGGAGCCGGGCGACGTCGCCCTCGCTGGCCTTGTAGAGATGAGGATCGATGCCGGGGCCCATTAGGCCGGTGGCCTGCACTCGCTCGCCGCCAACGTTCTGGACGATGTCTGTAATCATGCCGGTGGTGGTGACCACGTGGATGATCCGTTTTGAAAGGTCGTCACCTGGTCCGCTGCTGGCCGGGCCGCACGCCGCCAGGGCGAGGGACAGTATCAGGAATGAAAAAACTATCATTTTGCGCATAGCCGACCTCTGTGTTCGATTGGCGGGCGACGTTGGCGTCCGCCGGCGGTCGCTTATGCGCAACCGCCGTAGGGGCGTTCAATTGAACGCCCCTGCCCGCTAACAAATGTGTTCAGCCGGCGAGTGCTTCGTCCGGCGCAATATCCACATATACCCGATCGGTCACCTCGCGGCCCAGGGCGTGCGCCGCGCCGTCGC
>CAYUYN010000407.1:0-3995 GCA_964449185.1 uncultured Anaerolineales bacterium
CCACCCCCGCGTCGGCCGCGTGGACGGGCGCGCCGGTGGACGCGCCCAGGTCAACTGGCCGCTTCCCCAGCTCACCGAGTCCAGCATCGGCGCGGGCGCGCCTCGCCCTGCTTTCTTTACCCACGCCTGGGACAGTCCCAGGCTGTGGCGCAAAATGACATACCGACCGCTGAACTTACGTACGAGCTGACAGAGCGCTGCTAAGCGCAGCAGCGCTCTGTCAGTTACAGCGCGGGAATGCCCGCGGAACTATGCAAAAGCATTGCCGCTCAATGCGGCGCCGGTCGTTCCTGCTCATGCTGATCAACATGCTGGGTGTGTTGAACGTCAGCGTGTTCCTCAGCCGGCGCAGCTGGACGACACTTCTGCAGCGGCTTCATGTAATGGCTGCCCGGCACGGGTGGCTGGAAGAGATCGGGCCAAGGCTACAGGCAAGGCTGAATTTGGGGAGCAGGTCTTATACCAGGTGGCGTTAACCACCGAACAACCTGATACCGAGCAGCTCCAGGAGTTGGCTACCCAGCATCACCGCCACGGCCGTGCTGACCAGGACCAGCGTGCCATAGCCCAGCAGATTGTAGCGGCGGCTGTTTCTGAGCTGGCCCATCAGGCCAGCGTCGTTGATCAGCCGCAGGATAAATATGACCATGATTGGCAACAAGACCCCGTTGAGCACCTGCACCGCCAACAACCACTGGATCACCGGGACATTCGGGATCAGGCTGACCAGCGCACCGATGACGATCATAGCTGTGAATAGGCCGAAGAACAGCCGCGCGCGCCGGAAATCCAGGCTGACGCCCTTCGGCAGCCCAAAGACCTCGCTGACGGCATAGGCCGTGGCCAGGGGCAACACGGCCCCGGCCAGCATCGAGGCGCCGAACAGCCCTACCGCAAAGAGCGTCTTGGCCGCGCTGCCGGCTACCGGCTCCAGGGCGCGCGCCGCGTCGGCCGCGCTCCCCAGCTCATGCTGCCCCGCCAGGAAGAGGGTGGCGCCTGTCGCGATGATCATGGCGATTGACATCAGGTTCGAGAAAAGCGCGCCGAAGTAGGCGTCCATGCGCTCCGGGCCATAGTGGCGGCGGGCGACACCGCGCTCCACACTGGAGCTCTGTTGGAAGAGCTGCATGTAGGGCGTGATGGTGGTGCCCATGAGGCCAACGACCATCACCAGGTAGGCCGGCTCCAGCCGTAAGGTGGGGATGAAGGCGCCGCGGAGCACGGCCCCCCAATCTGGATTGGCCATAACGGCCGCCACCGGGTAGGCAAAGAAGACGAGCGTCATCGCCAGGAAGATCTTCTCCACCCAGGCATACGACCCATAAATCACCAGGTACCACAAGATGGCCGCTGCGGCCGGCACGGCGATGTATTTGCTCACGCCCAGCAGTTCGGCCGCGAGGCCAATGCCTACGAACTCGCTGATCACCAGGCCCACGTTGGCCACCAGGATCGTGCTGATGGCCAACAGCGCCCAGCCGATGCCAAAGCGCTCGCGGATGAGGTCCAGCAGGCCGCGGCCGGTGGCGGCGCCCAGGCGGGCGCTCATCTCCTGCACCACGCCCAATGAGATGGTGATGACGACCATCACCCAGATCAGGTCATAACCGTAGCGGGCGCCGGCGGCGCTGTACGTGGTAATGCCACCGGCGTCGTTGCCGGCCGAGGTCGCAATCAGGCCAGGGCCGAGGATGAGCAGCCAGCGCAACGGCCCGGTCGGGGCCCGCCGTAGCCCACGCAGCCGTACGCTACGGCCGCGAACGTTCAGACGCAGGCTGTGCCGGAGCGTGCGTGGCTTTGTCGGCAGTCGTGGGAAGGTGACGTCACTGATTGGCTCCGGGCCGGCGGTGGGCGGGAGGGTCTTTTTAGTCATGAGAACACGCGTGGGGCCTGGGCACGCCAGTTGCGCGGCGCCACCTGCGCGACCGCCACATCCACCGTCACCGCGCCCAGCAATGCCCCTTCGGCCCCCACCACGGGCAGCGCCGCGAGCTGGCTGCTCAGAAGGCGGTAAGCAGCCTCGCGGGGCGAGTCCAGTGGGCCCAGGGTCACCAGGTAGCGGTTCATCAGTGTTTCGATGACGGCAGCATCGTCGGCAATGAGTAGGTCGCGCAGCGAGAGCACCCCCTGCAGCTTGCGATTCTCGTCATTCTCCACCACGTACACGAAGTAGATGAAGTCGGGCTGCCGCAGCCGCTCGCGCAGCACCTGGCGCGCCTGGCGCACCGTCAAATCGGCCTGCACGGTGACGACATCGTTGGTCATGATACCGCCGACCGTGTCCTCCGGATAGCGCAGGAGGTCAATAATGGACGTGCTGCACGCGCGGGGCAGGCGCTCAAGGTAGTGGCGGGCCATGTCGGTATTCAGCTGGCCGACCAAGTCGGCGGCCACGTCGGGCGACATCTTTTCCAGGACACGCAGTGCCTGTGCTTCGTCGAGCTCTTCAAACACTTGCAGTTGGCGTTCGGCCGGCATTGCTTCCAGGGTATCGGCGGCCGTCTGGTCTGGGAGCAGCATGACCAACTCGGCCGCGTGCAGGTAGGGCAGCCAGAGGGTCAGGTGGGCGATTTCGCCGGGGGGCATATGGACGATGCGGCGGTGATAACTGGCACCAGCGCTCACGGCACCGGGGTTGCCGCGCAGGAACTCGATGAACTTCCAGTCATACTGCTCTGCCGGATGTGTCCCGCGATAGCGGTGGCGCGTCAGCCGCCGCAGGATGGCTCGCAGTCCGACATCGGCGCTCCGCAACTGCAGTTGCCGGCCGTCCATCTCGAGGGCCAGGTCATTGGCGCGCGTGACGCGCCGGTTGGAAAGGTCAATCACGAGTGCGTCGAGCACGTCGCGATGCAGCAGCACAAGCCCGCGGGCCTGGTCGTCGGGCAGCGGCTGGGCGGCGTCCAGCCCCCGAACGCGGAACTGATGGCGCTGATCATCAACGGTCTCCACGGCCTTCCAGGGCAGCGCCGCCAGGCCGGGGCGGGCGCGCCCCTCCGGACGCAGCAACAAGTGGCTCACCCGGGGATAGTCAACGTCGAGCGGGCCTATGGCCAGATCCACCAGGTGCGCTGGGGCGAGATTGGCTTGCGCGCCGTCCTCGACAACCTTGAAGTGCAGTAGCTGCGACAGCATGACCATAGCGGCAACGCCTAATACTTTAGTCTCTTATAGGCGGGCGAGGCGGCAAAGTGCCGCCTCGCCCATGAAGGATGGCAGGTCAATCCCGTGGCCGAGAACCTCTGCCTCAGCGTGCAGACGCTAGAACCGCGTAAACAGCCGGTCTCGATTCCTTCGAATCTAACGCTACTGCTGAATTTTCGGGGGTATGGACCTGCTGTTGGACCACATCATAGCCAGCGCGCAGTGGCTTGATCAGGAGCTTAGCCTCCAGCTGACTGTCTTCCCACGTTAGTCCATTGAGGCGAGGTAGCATGCAGAGAACGCCGTGCTGCAACGCGACATGTACTTAACGAGATCGACTTTATTATAGAGCCGGAACGAAAGTAGTCAAAGTTTTCAACGTAAAAATGCTGTAAGACGAGTACTGAAATCTATGTCAATGTTTGTCCTACACAGGACCGAGAGGACCCGGGTGGCACTCGCTATGCGAAGATGGGTCCATCCTAGCCATGGTCCGCGAGAGGGACGGAAGCATGCCGACACGCTGCTTGCCGTTCAGAGGCGCAGGGCATCCGCAGTACCTTGACGAAATTTTGACCTGACACGTGGCAGCTTGTAAGGTAAAAGTGCGTTGTAGCAGGAACAATCTAAACGCTTGTTAGGTGAGGCTCCTGGCTGGACACAAGCTGCTGCCCGGAAATGTCGGAAGACGCCAATGGGTAGAACAGGCTAGGCCGGATTAAGGCTTGGCCCAAAGTAGCTGATTCTGATCCCGGAAACGGAATCTACGTTTGCCAGTTCCCAAAGGGCGGCCGGTGCTTGATTGACCAGCGCGACAGGCAAGCACACGGCCAGGCATTTTGCCTGGCCGT
>CAYUYN010000408.1:0-3992 GCA_964449185.1 uncultured Anaerolineales bacterium
TTGACTTCGTCGTGTATCGCCGCGGGCCGGCGCGCCTGCGGTCCGCCTCACCTACGCACTCAGCCGACTAGATGTCCAATCCTTTGGCGTTCAGCACACTGGCCTGTCCGGAATGGCCGGCGGAAACGGTAATTGAGAAGGCCGCCGCCTTTGGCTACGACGCGCTTGAGTGGCGCGGCGGCAGCGACGGGCATGTGCAGCCGAGGATGCCGCCCGCGCGCCTGGCCGCCCTGCGCCGCCAGCAGGATGCCACCGGCCTCCAGGCTCTGGCCGTGACGGCCTACACCTCCTTCGTATCCGACAACGCCGCCGAGCGGCAGGCCGCCCTGGACCATCTGCGCGCGCACTGCGAGGTGGCCGCCGCGCTGGGCGCGCCGTACGTGCGCGCCTTTTTGAATGAGAACCAGCCCGTCGCTGAACCCAGCCGTTATTTCGACCGCCTGGCGCAGTGCCTCGAGAGCGCGGCGCAGGCCGCGGCCGCGCTGGGTGTGACCATCGCCGTCGAGCCGCACGACGAGTTTATCCATTCGGCCACCGTGGCCGCGCTGCTGGCGCGCGTGCCCCACCCGGCCCTGGGCGTCATCTGGGACATTGCCAACACTTATGCGGCCGGCGAGACCCAGGCCGAGGGTTTTGACCACTTGCGGTCGCGCCTCTGCTACGTGCAGGTGAAGGACGGCGTGGGTCAGGGACCGGCCTGGCGGCTGACCCCGCTGGGCCAGGGCCAGGCGCCATTGCCCCAGGCTATCACCCGGCTGCTGGCGGATGGCTACCAGGGCGGCTTCAGCGTGGAGTGGGAGCGGGCCTGGCATCCGGAGCTGGACCCGGCCGAAGTGGCGCTGCCGGCGGCGCGGCAGACCTTACACGCCTGGCTGGCGGCGGCCGCGTCCGCGCCCGCGCTGCCGGCGTCAGCGGGAGACAAGGCACGATGATGAAGTTTGGCTTTATTCCCACCGAAGGCGGCAACTTCTTTAAGGAAGCGCTGGAAGAATCCATCGCCGGCGAGACCCTGGGCTTCGATTCGGTCTGGCTCGAAGAGCACCACAGCATCCGCAACCACTACTGGCCCTCCCCGCTCATGGCGCTGGCCGGCATCGCCACGCGCACCGACCGCATCCTGCTGGGCACCGACATCATCGTGCTGCCGTTCTATCACCCCGTGCGCGTGGCCGAGGATATGGCCCTGCTCCAGATCATGTCGGGCGGGCGCGCCATCTTTGGCGCCGCCATTGGCTATCGCGCGCCGGAGTTTGAGCTGTACGACACGCCTATGGAAGGGCGCGGCGGCCGCTACGCCGAAGCCCTGCAGATCGTGCGGGCGCTGTGGACCCAGGACCGCGTGGACTTCCAGGGCAAGCACTACAAGGTCAGCGGCTCCATCGAGCCGCGGCCCCAGACGCCCCCGCCCATCTGGCTCGGCGGCTGGGGCGAGCTGTCGCTCAAGCGCGCCGCGGAATTGGGCGATGCCTGGGTGCCCGGCCCGACCGCCAACCTGGAGAAGCTGCTGGCCGCGCAAAAGGAATATCGCGGCTGCCTGGTGGCCGCCGGCAAAGACCCGGCCAGCGTGGCCAACCCGCTGACGCGCGAGGTGATCATCGCCGACACGCGCGAGCGCGCCTGGGAGCTGGCCGAGCAGTACCTGATGGTGAACTACCGCGACGAGTACGGCGGCGGCTGGAAGCACCCGCTGATCGGCGCGCAGGACCAGACGCCCGTCAACCAACTGGAAGCGCTGCGGCGCGACCGCTTTATCGTGGGCAACCCCGAAGACTGCATCATGGCCATCCGGCGCTTCGCCGACACCTTTGGGGTGGATCATCTCATCTGCCGGCTGTACTTCCCCGGCATGCCCCACGACCACATCCTGCACGAGCTCAAGCTGCTGGCGAGCGAAGTCATGCCCGCCTTCCGCTAAAGACCGCATGGACACTTTTCCAGCCTTCGACCACCAGCTCTCGCCGCTCACCGGCTGGACGCGTGCGCATTGGATTGCGCTGCTGGCGCGCATGACCGACGGCTACGCCCGCGCGGCCGCGCGTTCGGGTTCGGCGGCGCGCGCGCTCTACCCCGACGACCGGCGCGGCCTGCCCGACGCAACGGACGCCATCGAGTCATTTGCCCGCATGGCCTCGGCCTGGGGCCCGTGGCTAAACCAGCCCTTGAACCCCAGCGTGCTGGCGTTCGAGGGCCGCGCCAACGACATTGCGGCGCTCATGCGCCAGGGCCTGCTGGACGGCACCAACCCCGCGAACATCTACACCTACTTTGGCGACATGGACCACATGGACCAACGCCTGGTGGAGAGCGCCGACTTTGCCGCCTCCCTTTGGATGAGCCGCGAGCGCGTCTTCAACACGCTGTCAGCGGCCGAGCAGAACCAGGTCATCGGCTGGCTGGCGCAGGTGGACGGCAAGGGCACCTACTACGACAACTGGGTGTTGTTCCCGGCCGTGGCGCAGGCGGTGCGGCTGCGCCTGGGCTTCCCGGTGGACCTGGCCGAGCTGGACAGCAACCTGGACCAGGCCGAGGGCTTTTACCGCGGCGATGGCTGGTACGTGGATGGCCCGTCCAACGAGTACGAGCTCTACAACGCCTGGATGTTCAACTGGCACTTCCTGCTGTGGGCGTCCATCGATGGCGACCGCCGGCCCGCGCTGCGCCAACAGGTGCTGGAGCATGCCCGCTCCTTCCTGGCCGGCTTTCAATATTTCTTTGGCGCCAATGGCTCGTACGCGGCCTGGGGCCGCTCGCTGGTCTACCGCTTTGCGGCCGTGGCCGGCTTTGCCACCGGCCACTGGCACAAGGTCGCGCCGCCCGACCCCGGCCTACTGCGCCGCCTCTCCAGCGGCAACCTGCGCTACTTCTACGACCACGGCCTGTTCGACCCGGACGACCACTACGTGCGCCAGGGCTTCCACGGCAACTTCCCGCCGGCCAGCGAGGCCTACATCTCGCCCGGCTCGGTCTATTGGTGCTGCCACGGCCTGTTTGCGCTGACCTTTGACCCCAACGATGAATTCTGGACGGCCACCGAAAGCCCCCTGCCCGTCGAGCGCGGCGACTTCGAGCTGGCGCTGCCCACGCCGGGCTTCATGCTCTCGGGCCGCCAGGCCACCGGGCAGGTGCTGCTGCTAAACAGCCGCAGCGGGCAAGAGTACGACGAGCCGGGGCACAACTACACCTCCAAGTACGGCAAGCTCACGTACAGCAGCCACTTCCCCTTCAACGTGCTGCCGGTGCGCGGCAGCTACGCGCCCGACGCCATGCTGTCCCTGACCCGCGACGGCCGCACGTTTGGGCACCGCCTGCGCACCCGCGACGGCGGCGTGGCGCCGGGGATGATGTGGTGCCGCTACGATCAGCAGACGTCGGGGGAGCTGCAGGTCATGTGGGTCGCCGTCCTGCTCGACGGCGACCGGCAGGTGCGGGTCGGCGTTATTCGCCCCACCTTTCCAGTGCAGGTGTATGAGGCGCCGGGGGCCCTCGGCAGCGCCGGGCCGGTGGGTGTCGTCCGCCGCTCGGACCCGGCCGCCGGCTGGGAGTATGCCGAGGCCGAGGGCGGCACGCAAGGCGTGCTTGCCGTGGGCATTCGCCGGCTGCTGGGCTATGACGGCCAGCAGGTGAGCGCGCCCTTCCGCGGCTTCTCCAACATCAACCTGGCCTACCCCTACGCCGAGCAACCCACGGTGTACGAGACCCAGCCCAACGTCAACCCACGCTGCGTGGCCAGCGTTAGCCTGGTGCGGCCAGGCGGCTTCGACCCCGCGGCCGAGTTCGCCGGCTTTGGCGTGGCCGCCGAACCGCGCGGCGTGCTGCGCGTGACCTTCCCTGACGGCGCGGAGGCCGTGGTCGTTTTGGCCGACCGGCTGCCGCAGACCCTATCGGTGGCCGGTGTGGAGTTGCGCGGCCCAGCCTTGCGCTATGCGCGCGTCGGACCGGGCCGGGCCGAGCTGTGCGGCGCGGGCCTCGCGAGCGCGACCGGCATCGTGGCC
>CAYUYN010000409.1:0-3986 GCA_964449185.1 uncultured Anaerolineales bacterium
GACCCGGCGGACAGGTCGAGCGGCGGATGGCCGAGGCTTGGGTGGCTCACGGTCGAGAGTCTAGCGTCCGCCCGGCCGTGGTGCCACGTGCGGGGCGGCTACGATGACCGACGTGGGTGACGTCGACGACCGCTCCGATCAGGGTCCGACGGACGAACCGACGGGCACCCCGGCCACCACCAGCCCCGGGCAGCGCGCCCGCAGCCGCTCAGCCGCCCGCGCCGCCACGCCCTCGGCCGCCCCTAGATAATAGATGCGCCACCCCAGCCGCGCCCCCTCTTCGGCCAACCGGTAGATCAGGTCCGACCCGGCCACGCGCTCGGGCAGCTCCAGCCCCTGCCGGCGCGCCGCCCACAGCAGCCCCACCCCATCCGGCAGCACCAGGTCAGCCTGCTGCAGCACCCTCCGAAAGGCCGCCTCCCGCCGCGCCAGCATCACAAACTCCGGGTTGGCCGTGCACACCTGGCGCGGTTGGCGCTCGGTCACCGCCGCCGCCATCCACGCCAGGGTCTCGGCCAGGGTGATAGCGTGGACGGGAATGCCGAGGAGGGTGACAGAGGGTGGTCGTTCAGGCATGGGCGGTGAGGCAAGGAAATAAGGGAAGTAGGGGAACTGGCTGGATTATAGTCTGAATCCCGCGGCGGGCTATAATTCGAGGCACGTCACTTGTGGGTACGACCATGGCGCTGCTAACCGTCTCCGTTCTTGGCCCCTTGCTGGTAACGCGGGACACCGGGCCCGTCAACGACTTTGGGTACAACAAGGTGCGCGGCTTGTTGGTGTATCTGGCCGTGGAAGCGGGCCAGCCGCACCAGCGCGCGCACCTGGGCAGCCTGCTGTGGCCCGACCAGCCCGACCGTGGCTCGCGCCGCAACCTCAGCCAGGCCCTCACGCAATTGCGCCGCATCTTGGGCGGCACGGGCGCGTCGGAGGCGTCCGGCCCGCTGCTCAACAGCAGCCTCGAGACCGTCCAACTTAATCCGGCCGCGGCCGTGGAGGTGGATGCCGCCCAGTTCATCAGCCTGCTGGCGGCCTCGGAGCGGCATGCCCATCGGAGCTGGCACACCTGTGCCGCCTGTGCCGAACGCTTACAGGCGGCGCTCAAGCTGTACCGCGGCGATTTTTTGGCCGGCTTTTCGGTGCCCGATAGCGCGCCGTTTGAGGAGTGGGCCTTAATCTGGCGCGAACGGATGCGGCAGCGGGCCTTGAGCGCCCTGGAGCGGCTGGCGCGGTGGGCCGAATGGCGCGGCGCCTTTGGGCAGGCCGCGGCCTACGCCTGGCGCCAGGTGGAGCTGGACTCGCTGAACGAGGCCGCGCACCGCGCCGCCATGCGGCTGCTGGCCCTCAACGGCGAGCTGGCGGCGGCGGGCGCGCAGTACGAACAACTGCGGCGCATGCTGGCGGACGAGCTGGCGGTGGCGCCCGAAAGCGAGACCGTGGCGCTGCACGACCGCATCCGCGCCGGCGCCCTCGACGGCCTGCGCCGTTTCCGGCCGCCGCCCTTCAACGGCCCCCACGCGCCCAACAGCCTCATTGGGCGGGCCGAGGCCGTGGCGGCGGTGAGCGAACATCTGCGCGCTGACCAGGCGCGCGCGCTCACCCTCACCGGCTCGCCCGGCATTGGCAAGACGCGCCTGGCCCTACAGGCGGCATCTGACCTGCGCTTTGATTTTGAGGACGGCGTCCACGTCGTCGAACTGGCGCTTGTAGCCGACCCGGCCGCGGTGCCCACGGCCATCGCGCAAGCGTTGGAGGTGAAGGAGCAAGCGGGCAAACCGCTGGCTGACACCCTAAAGGCGCACTTGCGCAGCAGGCACTGCCTCTTGGTGCTGGACAACTGCGAGCACGTCTTGGAGGCGGCGGGCTTCGTCGCCGAGTTGCTGGCGGCCTGCTCGGCGGTCAAGGTCTTGGCCACCAGCCGCACCCCCTTGCGCATCCGCGCCGAAGTGACCTATGCGGTCGCGGCCCTCCACCCGGCGGACGCGCAGCGGCTGTTCGTGGAACGCGGCAGCGTCGACCGTCCCGGCCAGCCCGCGAGCCCGCAGACCCAGGCGGCCATTGCCGAAATCTGCCGCCGGCTGGATTGTCTGCCGCTGGCCATCGAACTCATCGCGGTGCGCGCGCGGGCGCTCTCCCCAGCCGAATTGCTGCGGCAGCTCGATCAGCCCCTCAGCGCGCCGGCCTCGGCCCCGCGCGATCTGCCCGAACGGCACCGCACCCTGCGCAGCGCCCTGGCCTGGAGCTACGACCGGTTGACCACCGGCGAGCAGCTCGTCTTCCGGCGGCTGGGGGTTTTCACCGGCGGCGGCACGCTCGAAGCCGCGCAAGCCGTGGTGGGCGAAACCCGGCCCGTACTGCCGCGCTTGGAAGCGCTGCACGAAGCCAGCCTCGTGCAAACCCACACGGTGGCGGACGCGACGCGCTTCACCCTGCTCGAGACCCTGCGCGAGTTTGCGTTGGAGCAGCTCGCGGCGCTGGGCGAGGCGGACGCCGCGCACCGCAGACACGCCGCCTACTGCCTGGCCCTGGCCGAGCGCGCCGAGCCCGAATTGCTGGGCCCGCGCCAAAAGCAGTGGTTTGATCGCCTGGAGCGCGAGTGGGCCAACCTTACCGCAGCCTTGGCCTGGAGCGCGGCCCAGGCGCCTGAAATGGGCCTGCGGCTGGCGACGGCGCTCGCGGACTTTTGGCGCGTGCGCGGGCATCTGAAAGACGGCCAGCGCTGGCTGGCGGCCGGCTTGCGGCAGTCTGAAAGCGCTCCGCTGGGGGTGCGCGCCCGCGGGCTGTTGGCGGCCGGGCGGCTCGCCCGCGTGGCGGGCAGCCACCTGGAGGCCCGGACGCTGCTCACGCAAGCGCAGCAGCTCTTTTTGCGGACGGAAGACACGCAGGGCCTGGCGATGGTGTTTTACACCCTGGGCATGGCCACCATGGGCCTGGCGGAGCATGCCGCCGCGCAGGCCCATTTCGAGCAGAGCCTATCGCTGGCGCGCGAGATAGACGATTGGTACACCGAGGCCGGGGCCCTCAACGGGCTGGCGCGCTTGGCGGCGCGGCAGGGCAACTATCCTCTCAGCCAGGCCCTGAGCCAGCAGGCGTTCGCCATCGACGAGGCCAATCAGGACTGGCGCAACGTCGCCGGGCTGAAGCTCAACCTGGGCCTAAACGCCTACGACCAGGGCAACTTTGCGGCGTCGCTGCAGTCTATCGAGGCCGCCCTGGCCATGGCGCGCGAGCTGGACGACCACGACCTGGTTGCCCTGAGTCTGGTAGGTCTGGGCAATACACTCATTGCCCTGGGCGAACTGCCCCGGGCGCGGGCCCAACTCGAAGAGACGATCACACGGCAGCGCGCCCGCGGCGACAGCGAGCGGCTGGCTTCGCCCCTCGATGCGCTGGGCCGGGCGCTGCACCAGATGGGCCAGTACGCCGCGGCCCGCGCGCATTTAGCCGAAGCGCTGACCCTCCGGCAAGCGGGCGGCGACCGCCGAGGCGTGGCCGTCACTTTGGAGAACCTCGCCCGTCTTGACCACAGCGAACAGCGCCCAGACCGCGCGGCCCGCCTCTTGGGCGCGGCCGCTGCCATCCGAGACGCCATCGGCGCCCCCCACACGCCAGCCGTGCAGGCCGAGCACGCGCAGACGGTCGCCGCTGTGCGGGCCACCTTGGGCGCAGCCGCCTTTGAAAAAGCCTGGGCCGCTGGCCGCGCCCTCACCCCCGAAGAAGCCCTGACGTTGGCGCTCGACAATTAAGTGGTTCATCCGGCAAGTCGCGTGCCGATGGCACCGGCCGCTCGCCCCCCTACGCTGCGCTCGGGGCCAGGGTCACCCCAGCCCTCTCCCGCCGGGAGAGGGAGCTAGTCCGCCCGGCGGGCTTGATCGCCGCCAGCGCCACCCCCCCCCTGCGCAGCCAGCCCGCATGGTCTTTTTCATTTCACACTTTCCTCACTGCCGGCCTCTAAGCTCATCTCCAACGGTTGACGTATTCCGTAT
>CAYUYN010000410.1:0-3980 GCA_964449185.1 uncultured Anaerolineales bacterium
GTCAGAGGGCATCATCCCCGCGCCGGAGAGCGCGCACGCCATCCGCGCCGCCAGCGACGAGGCGCTGGTGTGCAAGCAGACCGGTGAGAAGAAGGTGATTGCCTTCAACCTGTCAGGCCACGGCCACTTCGACACACCGGCACTCGCGAAGCGGATTCCGGTGCAAGTGTGATGGCTTACGAGGCCTACCACCACGGAAGGCTGGAGGACTACGAGTACCCGGTGGAGGCGGTGGAGGAGGCGAGGGCGCATTTGCCGGCGGTGGCGTTTTAGAGGTCGGAAGTCAGAGGTCAGAAGTCAGAAAAAGCGGCGCCGCGCCGCCCTGCCTGTATAATGTTGGATTAGGGGCATGACATGAGCAAACGCCAGAAGAAGCAGACTAAGCCAAATCTCGCGCCGGCGGCCTTGTTGCGAGCGCGCCTGGAGGCCCTATGGCACGCTCCGGCCGCGCCGCAGCCGACAGCCGATCAGGTTGAAGCTGGCTTACAGGCGGCCAGCCACGGCCTCAAACCCGAGACCGTGGTCAGCGTTGTGCTGTCCCTGTTTCCGACTGTGCGGCCAGGGATACAGGCGGCGTTGGACGGCCTATTGCCGGAGTGGTTGGCGCGCCAGAACTACCTGAGCGCACTCGCGTCCTTGGCGAGCGGGGGTCAACTGCCGGCGGCGCTGCAACCCATCGCCCGGCGCTGGCTGGCAGCGGCCGGGCGAGAGGTCAGTGCTGTAACAGCCAGTACGGAAAGCAGCTTCCACAGCGCCTACGCGCTGGATGACGGATCTCAAGCAGCCGTCTCTATCTTCTGGTATAGCAACCCGCACCGGAATCGAGCCAGCGGTTTTCAATTCCTGATTGACCACAATCCACCCTGGGATGGCTCGATCAAAGACGTATTTCAGTTTCCGCATAAGCCGCCCAAGGCGCTGATCGAGCACTATGTGCAGGTTTGGAAAGAGAGCGGCCAGACCATGACGCCGATCGGGGCGGGGGAGGTCAAGCGCAAACTGCTGAAGGCGGTTCTCGCGCACCGGGCCGCCAACATTCGCTTGCCGTAGGCGCTCAGCCTCAGACGCGATCAATTCTTCCAGCACATTCTGTCGCTGCCCGACCTGCCGGGCACGCCGACGGTCACGCCGGACGATTTTCGCGCCTTGAGTCGGTCCGGTCAGTCACCCAAAAGGCTATCCCATCTTGAGCACACTGTTGGCCGGCGCCTCCGGATGGAAGATGGCAAAGAGTTGTTCATTGACGCCGAGATTGCCAACATGGCCTTTGACGAGTTTGGTGACGACGAGGCATGACGGTCCAGAAGTAACGGGTCAGCCCGCTTCCGTCGTCATAGGCATATTCGAGCTCGCTCAATTCAATCCGGGCTCTTCGTCTCCGAGGTCTTCATCGCCATCGACCTCGCCATCGGCATCGACCTCGGCATCGCCTTCGTCATCGACCTCGTCCAGGTCATACAAGACGTCCAGCAACTGCTCGCCGAGGGCGCCGGCTTCGTCGGTGCGGCCCTCGCGGCGGGCGGCTTCCAGGTCGGCGACGATGCGCGCCAGTTCGTCTAAATCGGCGCGCTGCTCGGCCAGCACCTGGCGGGCGCGGGCCAGCAAGACGTCCTCTTCTGGCGGCGGCGCGGCGGGCGCCTCGGTCAATTCGTCCAGATAGCGGGCGGAGGCTTCGAGGCGGCTGGGGCTCAGGCGAGTGTGGGCGGCTTGCAGGGTGGTTTGCCGGGTCTGGCCGCTGCCGCGGTCGGCGACCGCGACGTTTAGAATGCCGTTGAGGTCCAGGTCGAATTGCACGGTGATGCGCGCCAGCTCGCCGCGTTCTTCCGGCACCAGGCCCTCAAACAGGAATTCGCCCAGCAGGACATTCTGCGAGGCGATGGGCGCTTCGCCCTGGTAGACGCGCACGTTGATGGCGGTCTGCTCGGGGTGCACGGCTGAAAAGACTTGGGAGCGCGAGGCGGGCAGGGTGGTGTTGCGGTGGAGGACGATGTTGTAGCGGTCGGGCACCAAGTCCCAAAGTTCCCACTGGGCCACCTCGATGCCGATGGAATGCGGCGTCACGTCCACCAGGATGGCCTCCACCGGCTCGCCGGCAATGATGGCGGCCTGCACGCCGGCGCCGAGCGCCACGGCCTCGTCCGGGTTGATCGCCACCAGCGGTTCGTGGCCGGTGTGTTTGGCTACCATGTCCCAGACCAGCGGGATGCGCGTGGAGCCGCCGACGAACAAGACCTGGTCGAGGTCGGAGGCTTGCAGACCGGCATCGGCCAGCGCCTGGTCGAAGGAGGCGAGCGTTTTTTCGAGCAAGTCGCGAATGAGCGCCTCGAAGTCGGCGCGTTCGATCTCAAGATCCAGGTGCAGCGGTTTCCCCGCCTGTTCGATCAGGAAGGGCTCGCGCACGCGGGCGAAGGCCTGGCTGGACAGCGTGATCTTGGCTTGCTCGGCGGCCCGGCTCAGCCGCGCCAGGGCGCGGCGATCGGCGCGCGGGTCCAGACCGTGCTCGTCCTGAAATTTATCCGCCAGGTAATCGACCAGCAAGGCGTCGAAGTCGTCGCCGCCGAGTTGGGTGTCGCCGTGCGAAGCGCGCACCTCCAGCACGCCTTGATTGAGCTCGATAATCGAGACGTCGAAGGTCCCGCCGCCCAGGTCATAAACGGCGATCATCTGCGACTCGTCCAGGCGGTCCAGGCCATAGGCCAGGGCGGCGGCCGTCGGCTCGTTGAGGATGCGTTCGACGCGCAAGCCCGCCAGTTCGCCCGCTTCCCGCGTCGCCTGGCGGGCCGCGTCCGAAAAGTAAGCGGGCACGGTAATGACGGCGCGCTCGATGGGTTGGCCCAGGTTGGCCTCGGCCACGCGCTTCATCTCGCGCAGGATGATGGCCGAAATCTCGGCCGGCGTATGGGCGCGCTCGTTCAGCACGACGGTGTCGTCGGTGCCCATGCGGCGCTTGATGGAGCGCACGGTGCGCTCCGGGTAGAGCACGTATTGATTGCGGGCGGGCGTGCCCACCAGCAGTTGCCCGGCGGGGTTGAAGCCGACCACCGAGGGCACGATGCGCTCGGCGCCGCTGGGCAGAATTACGGGGCGGCCGTCGCGCACGTAACCGACGGCGGAAAAGGTGGTCCCCAGGTCAATGCCGATAATGATGGACATCAGGCTAGTTCCTCAGGTGGTTAGCGCGCGACGATCACTTCGGCGTAGCGCCATAGGGTGTCACCCTGCCGAAAGCCGCGGCGGACTGCGTGCACGACCATGCCCGGCCGCACCTGGCCGCCGGCCGGGACCGCGTCCACGGCCACATGCTGATACGGATCGAAAGCCATGCCTTCGGTCTCAATCGGAAACACGCCCTCGGCGGCCAGCAACGCCAGCAGGCGGTCCTGTTCATGTGCCAGCCCCTTCAGCCAGGCCTGCACGGCGTCGGCCGGGACCAGCGGCGGTGCCGGCCGCGCGGCCGGGCGCGCCACCATCAAGACACTGGCCGCCGCCCACAGCCGCTGCCCAACCGTCAGCGCCTGGTTGGGTGGGCCGCCCGCCGGTGGGCGGCCCGGGGCACGGTGCGCCAGCAGGCGCTCACCCGCGCCGAGCGCCTCGGCCAGACCGTCCAGCACCAGCATCACCTGGTGCAGCCCCGCGCGCCGGCCCTCACCGCGGGCCGCCGCCAGCTGCTCGGGCAATTCGGCCAGCGCGCGCTCATAGTCGGTTTGTGCCTGCCGCACTTGCTCCACCAGTGTGCTGACTGATTGCGTGTGGGTCTCGGCCAGGGCGTTGGCCTTGAATTGCTCCTTTCCAGCGCGGGACAGTTGTTTCTCCAGCTTTTCCACGGAAGCTGCCAACGTGACCAGGGCTTGCCGGCTCTCGGCCTCGGCCTGGGCCAAGTTGGCGACGGCGGCTTGCAGCGCGGCCAACTGTTCGGCGGCCTCGGCCGGGATGGGGGCCAGGCCCAGGCGGCGGGCCAGACGCGCCAGCCAGTTGCGCGG
>CAYUYN010000411.1:0-3969 GCA_964449185.1 uncultured Anaerolineales bacterium
AGGCGCTGCTGCTGGCCGCCGGAGAGGCTCAGACCGCTCTGCTTGAGCTTGTCCTTCACCTCGTCCCACAGGGCGGCCTGGCGCAGCGCGTGCTCGACCAGCTCATCCAGGCTGCCGCGGTAGCCGTTGATGCGCGCGCCCCAGGCGATGTTGTCGTAGATGGTCTTGGGGAAGGGGTTGGGCTTCTGGAAGACCATGCCCACCCGCCGGCGGACCTCCACGGCGTCCACGTCCGGCCCATAGATGTTCTGGCCGTGCATGAGGATCTCGCCTTCCAGGCGGGCGGTGGGCACAAAGTCGTTCATGCGGTTGAAGGCGCGCAGCAGCGTGCTCTTGCCGCAGCCCGACGGCCCAATGATGGCCGTGATCTTTTGGTGCGGGATTTGGAGGCTGACGTCGCTGACGGCATGAAAGTTGCCGTAGTAGATGTTGGCGGCGCGCGTTTCGATGGCAAAGTGGCTGCCATTGGACGAGCCGGCAGCCTGGCCGTTCGGGTGGCCAGCGACCTGGCTGGTGGAGGGAAGTGTGTGTGTCATAGGCGTTAGTTTAGCCGGCGGCTAAAGCGGTTCCTCAGCAAGATGGCGGTGGCGTTGAGCGACAGCAGCAGCACCAACAGCACGACGATGGCGGCCGCCGCCAGATTGTGAAACTCAACCTGCGCGCGGGACGTCCAGTTGTAGATCTGGATGGGCAGGGCCGTGAACTTGGAGAACGGGCCCTCCGGATCCAGGGTGATAAAGGTCGACGCGCCGATCACGATGAGGGGCGCAGTCTCGCCGACCGCGCGCGAGATGGCCAGGATGGCGCCCGTCATGATGCCGGGGAGGGCATTGGGCAGCACATGGCTCCAGATGGTCTGCCACTGGGTGGCGCCCAGACCAAAACTGGCCTGCCGCAGCGAGTTGGGCACGGCGCGGATGGCCTCCTGCGCGTTGATGATCAGGATGGGCAGGATCAGCAGCGCCATGGTCAGGGCCGCGGAGATGATGGTGCGCCCGTTGGAGTCGGCCACGCCGAACGCGGCGCCGCTGGTAAAGCGCTCGAGCGTGCGCACAAAGATGGCCAGGCCCAACATACCGTAGACGATGGACGGCACACCGGCAAGGTTGTCGATGTTGCTCTGGATCAGGCGCTGGAGCCGGCCATGCGACGCATACTCTTCCAGATAAATGGCCGCGCCAATGCCCACCGGCAGCGCAAAGAGGATCGTCAGCGAGATCATCCACAACGACCCGAACAGGGCCGTGCGCACCCCGGCCAGCTCAGCCCGGCTGGCCATGGTGGCGGTGAGAAATCTGCTGTTCAACCAACTGCGAAAGACCACCTGGGCCTCGGGATGCTCGGCTTTGACTTGCGCTTCGATCTGCGAGCGGCGCAGCAGCGAGTCGACGAGCGGCCAGGTGTCGATGATCTGGGTTTGCAGGACCTCGTCCACCACCAACTGCAGCAGGTCGGCGGTCGAGCGTTCGGCCAACGGCTGCGCCTGGTTGAGCTGGGAGATCTGCCGGCGGCGCAGGTTGTCTTCCAGGATGGCAATGAGCTCCGCGGAGGACAGCTCCTCGAGGGGACGGTCCGACAAGGTGGCGGGCGACACGTTGTACTCGATAGCCACCAGCCCGGCCGTCTCGTCGAGCACGTTGTAGAGCAGGGCCAACAGCCCCAGGAGGCCCACGACGGTGGCGGCCAGGAATATCAATTGCCAGGCGCGCGCGCGCCGGTGGCGGGCCGCGAGACGGGCCGGCAAGGTGGTGTCCGGTTCGAGCGAAGCGGGGCGCGGGCTCATTCGTACACCTCGCGGAAGTGACTGGCCACGCGCCGGCTGACGACGTTCAGGGCAAAGGTAATCAGGAACAGCACCAACCCAATGGCGAAGATGCTGTTGTAGTCCAGCGAGTCGTAGCTGAGGTCGCCGCCGCTGATGCGGGCGATGTAGCCGGTCATGGTTTCGGCGGCGGCAAAGGGGTTGACCGTGAGGTTAGGCCCGGCCCCGGCGGCGATGGCCACGATCATGGTTTCGCCCACCGCGCGCGACATGCCGATGATGAAGGCCGCAATGACCCCCGAGATGGCGGCCGGCACCACCACCTGCACGGCCGTCTCCAGGCGGGTCGCGCCGAGCGCATAGGCGGCCTCGCGCAGGGAGCGCGGCACGGCGCTCAGCGCGTCCTCACTCATCGAGCTGATCAAGGGCAGGATCATGATGCCCATCACCAGCCCGGCCGAGGCCGTGTTGTAGACGTCGACGGTGTCGGCGCCGAAGAGGCGCCGCAGCAACGGCGTCATAAAGGTCAGCGCGAAGTAGCCGTAGACGACCGTGGGCACCCCCGCCAACACTTCCAAGACGGGCTTGAGGGCGCCGCGGGCCCGGGGCGTGGCATACTCGCTGAGATAGATGGCGGCGCTCAGGCCCAGGGGCATGGCCACCAGGAGGGCAATGAGGCTGGTCATGAGCGTGGCCGAGACGAGCGGCCAGATGCCGAACTTGAAGATCTGCGGCTGCCAGGTGGTGGTGGTCACGAAATCCAGCACCTGGACCGCATCGCTCCCAAAGAAGAGCCAGGACTCGCGGACCAGCACGTACACGATGCCGAGCGTGGTCACAATGGAGAGCACACCGCAGGCAAACAGAAAGGCCTGGACTACGTATTCACCCGGGCGCAGGCGCCGGCGCAGATTGAAGGTACGCTTCAGGGCAAAAGCTTCGGTATTTTCCATCAGGCTCCGGCTCACCGGCAGCTTAGCGTCAGTCTGGTGCATTGTCAGCCTTCCTTGACTTGCGCCCGGCCGGCCAATTGCCAGGATGAACACGCACAGGGATGCAGGACTGTTGGACCGCGGTGGGGTGCCCCCACGAGAGGCAACGGGAGATAAACAGGTGGCGGTTCAGCGGCTGCTCCCCGGCCAAGGGCCGGCCAGCTATTTCTCACAGGCGCGGTTCAGATTGCGGCAGAGGCGGGCCCCGCTGCCTGTGAGCGCGGGGCCCGCCTCGGTCATCCAGCGCTTAGCTACTGCGCGGCGTCCAACCAAGACTGGCGGGCGGTATCCAGGGCGGTATTGCTCGCCGGGAAGTAGCCCACGTCGCGGATTTCGTCATCCACGTAGGTCAGATAGTAGTTGATGAAAGCGGCCACCTGGGGCTTGTCCCGCATGATGGTCGCATCCGAGTACATGAACAGCGGGCGGGCCAGGGCGTACTCGCCATTCTCAACCGTTGCGTTGCTGGGCGTCACGCCGCCGATGTTGAGGATCTTGAGCTTGTCGGCGTTTGCCTGATAGTAGGCGTAGCCGAAGTAACCGATGGCGTAGGGGCTGCCTTCCACGCCCTGCACCAGCACGTTGTCGTCTTCGCTCAACTGCAGGTTGGCGGCTTCGAGGAGCTTGGCCTCGGCCGCGTCGGCAAAGACCGGAGCCATGACCGCTTCCTGGAAGAAGTCGTATGTGCCGCTGTCGGTGCTGGGGCTGAAGCGCTTGATGTCTTCCGCCGGCCAGGCCGGGTTGACATCCGCCCACTGCACGGCATCGCTGGAGTAGATGGCGGCCAGCTCTTCCAGGGTCACATCCGTCAGGAAGTCGTTCTCGGCGCTGACCACCACCGCCAGGGCGTCGGTGCCCACGCGGAATTCAATCGGCTCGCGACCGATGGCCTGGCACGAGGCGATTTCGGAGTCCTTGATGGCGCGGCTGGCATTGGCGATGTCGGTCTCGCCCGCCACGCAGAAGCGCTCGATGCCGGCGCCGCTGCCGATGCTGTCGATCGTGAGGTTGCCAGTAAAACCGTCAGCCTTGAAAATCTCGGCCATGCGCTCGGACAGAGGGAAGACCGTCGAGCTGCCGGCGGCGATAATGTTGCCATCGTAATCGGCCGGGTTGATCTCCGGCAGAGCCACCTGGCTCTGGGGCGCCTCAGTCGCGGGCGCGTCCGCGTCCGTGGGGGCCGCCGTGGCGTCGGCGGCGGCGGTGGCGGGCACC
>CAYUYN010000412.1:0-3959 GCA_964449185.1 uncultured Anaerolineales bacterium
CGCCGGCCTCGGGCAGGGCGGGCCAGCCGGCAGCGGCCAGGGCGGTGGCGCGCCCTTCTTCGTAGACCAGCGCGCCGGCCCGGCGGATACCGACGCCATCGGAAAGCAGCCGCAGGGTGGTCTGGAGCAGCTTGCCCAGGTCGAGAGACCCGCTTAGTTCGGCGGCGGCGCGGTTGAGCAGGGTCAGGCGGCGGGCCCGGGTGTCCAACTCCTGCGCGCGCGCCAGGCTGTCTTCGTACTGGCGCGCCTCGTTGAGGGCCAGGGCCAGGCGAGCCGCAAAGGCCTGCGCCAGAGGGCCGTGGGCGGTGGTGTACACCCCCGGCTCGGCCGACTCAATCTCGAGCAAGCCAATGCTGGCGCCCTGGTTGAGCACGCGCAGGCCCAGCCACGCGCGGGCCGGGCCGGTGAAGCGCGCATCGGCGCCGGTGTTGGGAATGACCAGCACGCCGCGGCCCGAGGCCACTTCGGCCAGGGCCGTGCCCGGCTCGACCTCAATCGTCTGGCCCAGGCGCTCGGCCGTGTTGGCATAGCCGCGCACGCCGGCCGCGCGCCAGCGGGCCGCGCTTTGGCGCTGGCCGGTGCCTTGGACCTTGTGCCAGAAGGTTACGGCCACATGCGGCAGCACGCGCTGCAGTTGGTCCAGGGCGCGAATAATGACTTCGTCGGTGCGCAGGGTGGTGGCCAGGGCCAGCGAGACATCGGCCAGGGCTTCGAGCTGCGCGGCACGCTCGTGCGAAGCGGCAGCGGCGGTCTGCGCCTGGCTGTACAGGCGCAAGTTGTCGAGGGTCAGCGCGATCTGGTTGGCGGTGGCCGAGAGCAGCCGTTCGTGGCTGTCATCGAAGGCCGCCTCACGTTCGGCGTCTTCCGCGATCAGCACGCCTAATAGACGGTCGCCCAAGGCGAGCGGGACGCCCAGGTAGGCCCGCGCCAGCCTGGGCGCGGGGCCTTCCCAGCGTCCACGCACCGGGTGCTGGCCAGGCACGGCCAACAGTTGGGCGTATTGTTCGGTGGCGCCGCCGAGCAGCAGCGGCTGGCGCGTGTTGAGAATATGGCGCACCAGGCCGCTGGGCGCCTGGCCGCTGGCCGCGGCGGCGGCGCCATCGAGCCGTTCGCCGTGCTCGACGATCAGCGGAAAGTTGACCTCGTTGCGCGTGTCGTCATACAGCGCCACGGTGAAGCTCTGGGTGCCGACCAGGGCCGTTACCTGCGTGCGCACCGTCTCCCACAACTGGGGGATATCGGCGGCGCGGCTGATGCTGCGCGCGAGCTGGCCGGTGATGGCCTGCTCGCGCGTCTTGCCGCGCAGCAGCACGTTCTGGATGGCGGTGACGGCCTGCTGGGCGATGGCAAAGCCCAGCTCCACATCGCCCGGCGCGAAGCGGCGCGTGGCCGCGGCATAACCAATGCCCATGACGCCCATCAGGCGGCCTTGGGCCAGCAGCGGCAGGAAGACGGCGGCCTTGACGCCCGGGCCGATCCAGGCCAGATGCTCGGGGCGCACCGGGCTGTCGGCGGGCAGGCGCTCGGGCTCTACCACCACGGGCAGGGCACCCTCTTCGAGCCGTTCGAGCAGCGGGTTGTTGGCCAGGGGCAGGCGGCTCGCGCCGGCCTCGCTGCCGGCGGGGTGGCGCGCCACGGCCATGATAAAGGTCTCGGCGCGCGGGCCGTCAGGGTCAAACACCAGCGCGCTGGCGCTCTCCACGGCCAGCGGCTCGGCCAGGGCGGTGAGCGTCAGGCGCAGCAAGGACCCCAGGTCGACGGCGGCATTCAGCTCGCCCGCGATGCGGTTGAGCAGGGCCAGGCGCTGCGTGCGTGTTTCCAGCTCCAGCAGGCGCCGGGCGTTTTCTTCTTCCAGCTCGCGCGCGCGGGTGACGCTTTCCTCATACAGCCGCGCGTTCTCGAGGGCCACGGCGGCGCGACTGGCGAAGGCCAGCGCCAGCGGCACGTGCACGGGGAGGTAAAAATTGTCCTCGCCCTTTTCGAGCGAGAGGATGCCGATGACTTCGCCCTGGCTCAGCAGGGGCACGCCCAGCCACGAGCGCAGGCCGCTGGCTCCGCGCATCTGGAAGCGCACGTCGCGCGTGACGTCGGAAATAAAGATCACGCCGCGGGTGGCGGCAATCTCGCTGAACAGGGCGCCCTTGACGTGCTCCATGCGCTCGACCACGCGCTCCAGCGCTTCCTGGTAGCTGCGCGAGCCCGACACGCGCCAATGGCCATCGGCCGGGTCGCGCCGCCAAAAGGTGACGGCATCGTAGGGGATGACCCGGCGGAGCTGGTCGAGCGTGATGGTCACGACCTCGTCCACGCGCAGGGCGGCGCCGATCAGGCCGGAGGCCTCGGTGAGCGCGGTGAGCTGGGCGGCGCGCTCCTGCGACTCGCCCACGCGGGCTTCGGCCTCGGCCAGCATCTGCGCGTTCTCGATGGCCAGGGACGTCTGGCCGGCAAAGAACTCCAGCAGCTCCAGCACCAGGTTTTGGGGCGTGGCCGTCTCGCGTGGCGCGCCCACGCACAGCAGACCCTGAATTTCGCCGCGCGACGTATACAGCGGCGCCAGCGCCACGTCATCGGCGTGCCACTGGCCGGGCACGCGCGCTTCGGGCCGCGCCGGCGACCGGCTCAGCTCAAGCGCCTGGAGCAGATCCGGGGTTTGGGTGTGCGGCACCAGGAAGGCGCGGCCGTTGCGGTAGTCTTCACGCAGGTAGGGCTGCACGCGGTCCCAGGCGGTGGGCGGCTGGGTCTGGCGGTCAAACGTGGCCGGGACATTGCCCTTGGCCACGGTGTGCTGGAGGTGGTTGGCGCTGGCCACGTAGACGCTGATGACGATCAGCCGGAAGTCGGCCAGCTCCTGCATGGCGGCGGCGATGGCTTCGAGGTTGTCCACCAGCGGCCGGTCCACGCGCACGGCCGCGGGCGCCTGGACGAGCTGCTGCAACTGGTTGACGCGCTGGCGCAGGGCCTCAGTGCGGCGTGACTGCTCGTCGAAGCGCTGCGCATTGAGCACCGCCACGGCGGCCTGGGCGGCCAGCGCCTGCACCAGGTCGTGGAACTCGGCGTCGAACTTGGCCGGCGCCTGGCTGTGCAGGTGGATGAGACCGATGGTGTTGTCTTCGTGCGTGATGGGGACGAGCAGCGCCGAGCGGATGCCGACGTGGGGCGGGGGCTGCTTTTCGGCTTCGAAGTCCTGCACGATCTGGCTGCGAGCGCTGGCGACCACGGCCGCTTCCATCGGGTTGAGCCGGTGGATGTCGGCGGCCTCGCCCACGCGCAGGGCGACGCGATGCTCGGGCGAGGCCAGGTCAAACAGAAAACTGCTGCCGCAGTCGGCGCTGGTGACGCGCAGCACTTCTTCGTGGAGCTGCTCGAGGATGCCCTGAAGCTCAAGGGTGGCGCCGACCTCCTGGCTGAAGCGGGCCACCTCGGCCGACTGGCGGAAGCTCGACACGCGCCGGGGCTGGTCCACCGGCGTGCCGCGCACCAGCCGCAGGCCCCAATTGATGAGCACCCCCAGCAGGAGGCCGGCGACCGCGCCGATCAGCAGCCAGCGATTGACCTTAATCGCCTCGGCCGCGAAGCCCAGCGCCGCGTCCAGGCAGGTGCCGCACTCGCGATAAGCGGCCACGACCTGCGCGTCCATGGTGGCGCCGGTGGCCTGGTCCAAAAAGGTGCCTAGGTTGGAGCCGACGACCAGGCCGCTGAGGGCCAAAATAGCTAGGGAATAACGCTGTGCTCGGGGCTGGTTCAACGGCTAATCTCCTCGCAAGTCCTGCCGCACCGTGCGGCGGCCACCAGGGACCTCGTATCGTCTACTGTGCGCAGGCACTATTGGGATTTGATTGCGTGTAGGACACGTGTAACCGGACAATTCTACCACTTCTTCATTGGCCGGCAGCGTTCCCAGCGGGCCGGCCGGGAGCCTTTTTTCGCCGGTGGCTCTCGCCGGGTTTCAGGCCGGGAGC
>CAYUYN010000413.1:0-3941 GCA_964449185.1 uncultured Anaerolineales bacterium
CAGGCGCCCGCGGCCGAGGCCGCGACCCCGGCGCCGGCCCAACCGGCGCCCGTGCCCCGCGTGAGCGTGTGCATCCCCACCTACAATGGCGCCCGCTTTATCGGCGAGGCGCTCCAAAGCGTGCTCGCACAAACGTTCACGGATTTTGAAGTCGTCGTGATCGATGATGCGTCGACGGATGACACTCTGGCCGTAGTCCAGGCGGTGACCGATGCGCGCGTTCGTTGCCTTCAAAACCCCAGGCGCCTCGGCCTGGTGGCCAACTGGAACCGCTGCCTGGCCCTGGCGCGCGCGCCCTATATTTGCATTTTCCACCAGGACGACTTAATGCTGCCCGAGAACCTGGCCGAGAAAGTGCGCCTGCTCGATGAGAACCCCCTGGTCGGCCTGGTTCACTCCAACGTCTACCAGGTTGGACCGGCCCAGGAATTCATCTCGGACTGGTGGTATTTCAAGCCCGATCCCAGCGAGGCCGGCGTCAAGCGCGGCCTAGACTATTACAAACGGCTTATCTCGGGCGTCAACTTGGTCTGCTGCCCCAGCGTCGTCGCCCGCCGTGAGTGCTATGCGCGGCTCGGCGGCTTCGATCCACGGCTGCCGTTCACCTCCGACTGGGAGATGTGGCTGCGGATCGCGCTGTTCTACGATGTGGCCTACCTGACCGCGCCCTTGATCAAATACCGGCGCCACGCCGGCAACGCGACCCTTAACTTCTCCGGCGCTCACGACCTGGAGCAGGGTTATCGGGCCAAGCTCATCGCGCTGGAGAAGCATCCCGAGCGGGTGCCCGACGCGCCGGCGCTCAGCGCCAGGATCGCGCGGGACTACGCCACCCAGGCCGTCGAACAAGCCCAGGCGAGCTATCGCCAGGGCGACTTCCCGGCGGCTCAGCGCTACCTGGCCCTGGCGGTCGAGGCCCAGGGGCGGCTGGCGCAGAATGGCTCAAGCCGCCGCCTGGCCAGTTGGTTCATGGAGGTCGTCGACCAGCTGCTGCGGCAGCCGCCGGCAGCCGCGCCCGTGCTGGGGGCGGCTGGAGCGCCGGCCGACAGCACCCGCCAGCCAACCCGCTACCAGCCTGTTTTCCGGCAAGTCATTGACAACCTTTCCGGGCGCGATATTGCCGATAACATACCGTTTCGGAAAATCCTCCAGGCCATTGTCTTCAAGGCGGGCGCCCAGCCCGGCCTGCGCTGGCTCAATCGGTTCAAGCAGGTGGGCAAGCGGCTGCTGGGTGGCTAAGCCCCTCCGGCCGCCACCCGAGATCAGCGCCAGCTCGCTTCCAGCTTCCCAAGCATGCTAGACACCTATCGCGGCCGGCTCGACCAGCAACTGGAAAGATGGGCGTGCCAATTCCGCCTGGCACTGCGCCAAAATGCGCGCCTGCTGCTCTGGCTTGGGGCGGTGGCCCTGGCCGGCTACGGCTTTGAGTTGTTTAACTTCAACCTGACGATTGATGAAGAAGTGCATGCTGCTTTCACCGGTCCGACCTTGGCCTGGCTGCGCCAGGGGCGCTGGGGCATGTACTTCCTCAACCGTTTCTTGCTGCCCCATACCGTCATCCCTTTTGTGCCGCTGTTTCTGGCCTTGTGTTTTCACGTTGGCGCCATGGTTATTCTCCTCCACGGTTGGGGCGTGAGATCGGGCGTCGTGCAGGGCCTGGTGGGGGCGGTGGGCCTTGCCTTTCCAGGCCTTGCCTACATGTATACCTTTTCAACCATCGGCTATGGTATCGGTTTCGGCCTATTGTGCGTGGCCCTCAGCTTGTTCATTTTTGTCCGTGCCCATGGGCTAGGGCGCTGGCTGGCTGTTCTTCCGGCCGCCTATGCCCTGGCGATTTATCAGGGCTTTCTGCCGGCGCTCGCGGCCGTCTTTCTGGTGTCCCTGGTGTTGACCTGGAAGCGTACGGGACGGCTCGCCTTCGCTGAAGCGGCGTCCATGGCCGGTATTCACTTGGCGGCGGTCCTGGTTTACTTTGCCATTCAGCGCTTAATTCTGAGCACAGGGATCGCGGCGGATAGCGGCTACGTGGCCTCCTTCTTTGATACGGCCTATCTGCGCGCGCATGCCGCCGTGGTGCTGACTAAGCTGAGCGGCTTTATGGTCAGGGTTTATGGCGGTGATGTCTCTCTCTATTCTGTTCCGATCGCCATGCTCGGGGTGGTGGTCGGCTTGTCAGTCCTTGGTTTTTGCCTGGACATCGTGCGCCGGCGCCATCTGTCGGTGTTGGCGAAGGCTTTTCTCATTGGCGCTGGGGCGCTCTTGCTCTGTCTGCCTTTTGCCAGCGGGCTATTGCTGCGCGGCGAGATGGCGATGCGCTTCTTGGTCGCGCTGCCGGTGGTCTTGGCCGGCCTCGTCGTTCTCGGGCTGGGTGACAACCCCAAGCTTTTTAGGGCGCTCTTAGCGCTCTGCGTGGCCGTCGGCCTTTTTCAGTTCGTGGTCGCTACGAACCGCTTGTTTGGCGCCTCCCACCTGGCGCTGCAAGCCGACCGCTTGCTGGCCTCGCGGCTGGTCGAGCGCATCGACATGGCCCGCGCCGGAGCGCCCGGGCCGGAAGTGCGCTACCTCGAAGTCATTGGTTACCCGGATCGGCCGGCGACGGAACTCATGCCGAAGCTCGAAACGTTTGGCGCGTCCTTTTTCGATTGGGACATGGGCAATCCGCAGCGGGCCATACTATTTTTGCAGACGATTGGCTACACGGGCCTACAGGCTCTGCCCGCCGAGCGACGGCTGGACATGGTGGTCGTGGCGGACGCTATGCCCGTCTGGCCGCAAGCCGGCAGCGTCAGAATCGTCGACGAAGCCGTATTGGTGAAATTCGGGCCATATTCCTACGTTCAGCAGCAGATCATCTGCGGGGTTGCCGGCCGAGAGCCGGCCAAACAAGCGGCCGGGTTTTGCCAGTGACAGTCCCGGCTTAGCTCAAGGGAAATACCGTAGGGCTGAAAGCCTCCGCCCAGCCGGCGTGCTATAATCGTGACACCCACCTTGACCACCACCCCCTCCACCATCGAATACGACTCGGCCGCGCGCCGGCTGTCGCCCCTGGCCGACTTCCTGGAGCTGCTGCGCTACCGCGACCTGTTGGGCATGATGGTCGCCAACATGATCAAGACGCGCTACAAGCGCTCGGCCCTGGGCGTGGTGTGGACTTTGATAAACCCTCTGCTCAACATGGCAGTCTTAACCTTGGCGTTTTCGAGCTTGTTCCACGTGTCGCTTGAGCGTTACCCCGTTTACGTCCTATCGGGCTTGATCGTCTGGAACTTTTTCGTGCAGACCACCGTGCAGGCCATGAATTCGCTCGTCTGGGGCGGTAGCCTGCTGAAGCGTGTCTACATCCCGCGCACCATCTTTTCCGTCTCTTCCATCGGCAATGGCCTGGTCAACCTGCTTTTGTCGCTGGTACCGCTCGTGGTCATCATGTTGGTCTTGGGCCACCCCCTTTACGCGACGTGGTGGCTAATGCCCTTTGCGGTGCTGCTGCTGGCCGCGTTTTCGCTGGGAGTGGCCTTATTTCTTTCTGCAGTGGCGGTGTTTTTTACGGATGTAGTCGACATGTACCAAGTGCTAATTCAAGCGGGGTTCTTTCTCACGCCCATCATGTATCCCAAGGACATTCTGCCCGCGAATTTGGCGTGGTTCCTTAACTTAAATCCAATGTATAACCTGCTGGAGATGTTTCGGGCGCCCATTTACCTTGGAGCCGTTCCCGGCCCCAACACGATCCTGGCCGCGGTGGCCTGTGCGGTAGTAGCGCTGGTGGTCGGCTGGTGGACCTTTACCCGAAAGGCTGACGAATTTGCTTACCGAATCTGAGGTAGCATCGCCGGCCTTGGCCGTTGCGGAAGCGGCGGCGCCGGTCATCCAACTGGACAACGTCTCCGTCCGCTACCGCGTGCCCCAGGAGCGCATTCCGTCGCTGAAGGAATACGCCATCC
>CAYUYN010000414.1:0-3926 GCA_964449185.1 uncultured Anaerolineales bacterium
ATGCCGATGCCGCCCACCAGCAGCGAGATGCCGGCAATAGCGCCGAGGAAGACGGTCAGCACGCCGGTGACCTCACCAAAGGCCGAGATGAGGTCGTTCTGCGAGACGATGGTGAAATCGTCCTCGTCGCGGAACTGGATGCGGTGCCGGTCGCGCAGCACAGCCGTGATCTCATCAGCCACGGTTTCCATGGCGCCGTCGGACACGGCCTGTACGTGCACCAGCGAGAGGGTGAACGTGCCATCGGGCGCGCGGGCGTTGAACACACGCTGCTGGGCCGTGCTGAGCGGAATGAGCACCACGGAGTCCTGGTCACCGAACAGGCTGCCGCCCTTTGACTCGAGCGTGCCGACGATCTTGAACGGCAGCTGGTTGATTTTGATGGTCTGGCCCAGGGGATACTCACCCGCGGGGAAGAGCGTGCGCACCACCGTCTGCCCCACGACGGCCACGCGGGCGGCCGAACGCTCGTCGGCGTCGCTGATGAAGTTGCCCTCGGCCACAAAGAACTGGCGCACGGCCTGGTAGTTGGTGCTCACCCCGCTGACCTGCACGCTCATCGTCTCACGGCTGTATTCCACGCTGCCAAAGCCCAGGTATTCCAACGCCACCGCCTGGGCGCTGGGCACCAGGAAGGGGTCGCTCAGAGCATCGCCGTCGGCGTTGGTCAGAGGCCGGTCGCGGCCGCCGGTGCCGGGTGGGCCGGTCTGCTCCTCGGGCCCGCCGGGAAAGACAAAGATGAGGTTGGAGCCAATGCCCTGGAACTGCCGGGTGACGTATTGCTCCACGCCCTTGCCCACCGAGAGCAGGGTAATGACCGCCGCCACGCCGATGATGATACCCAGCATGGTGAGGGCCGCCCGCAGCTTGTTGGCGGCCAGGCTGCGCAGGGCAACGCGCACGAGCTCGGGCAGGCTCATCGGGCGCGCCTAGTTCCCACCCAGCAGGTCGAGGCCGTCACGCTCGGTGCTGATGGCGGCCACAGCAGGGGCAAGGGTTGTCCAGGCCAGGGCGGCCACAGGGGGCCGCCCCTACAGCCGATAGGAAACCGCATTAGTTCCCACCCAGCAGGTCGAGGCCGTCACGCTCGGTGCTGATGGCGGCCACAGCGCCCGGCGCGACACCGGTGAGCACCTCGGTGTAGTTCTCGCCGCGCAGGCCGGTGGTGATGGGCACCTCGACCAGGTCTGCGCCGGACTGAAGACTGGCGTAAGCCTGGCCGGTGCGCCGGTCGCGCCGGATGGCCCAGTTGGGAACGAGCACCACGTCCTGGGCCTCGGCGACCACGATCTCGGCAGTGGCGCTCATGCCCGCGCGCAGGGCGGCCTCGGCCGGGTCGAGCACCAGGCGCACGGTGTAGTTGACCAGGCCCGCGACCAGGGTGGCGGTGGGCGCCAGCCGGTCGACGCGGCCGCTGAGGACCACGCCCGGCAGGGCTTCCACAATCACGCTGACTTCCTGGTCGAGCGCCAGTTGGGCCACGTCCACCTCATCCACGCTCACGTCCAGGTGGAAGCGGCTGGGGTCCAGCAGGGCCATGGCAGGCGCGGCGGGCACGGCAGGCTCGCCGACCTTGGCGCTGACCGTGGCAATCACGCCGGCGTAGGGCGCCGGCAGCTCGGTGCGGGCCATTTGAAGCTGAGTGCGTTCCAGCCGGGCGGCGGCCTGCTCGACGGCGAGCGCGGCCTGGTCAAGCTGGAGTTGAGCCGGCAGCGCCAGGGTTTGGCTGAGCACGGCCTGGGCCTGGACGATTTGGGCATAGGCCACAGACAACTGGCCCTGGTTGCCGCCCGGCTGCGTCTGCACGAGCTGGAGCCGGGCGACCTCGGCCGCAAAAAAGGCCTGCTCCATATTGGCTTTGAGGCTGTCGAGCGTTGCCTGCGGCGGGGCAAAGGCCGGATGGTCTTTGGCAAGCTGGACGAGCGCGTTGTACTGCTCGTTGAGCTTGCGATAATCGGCCTGGGCGCTGTCGTAGCGGATCTGCGCGATGGCCTCTTCCTGCTCACCGGCACCCTGCCGCAGGTCGCCGGCGGCGGCGTTGGCGCTGCGCAGGTTGGCGTGGGCGACGGCGATGTCTTCTTCGCTCGGGCCAGCCAGGAGCTTGTCGCGGTTGAGCTCGGCTACCGTCAGCGCATCCGCGGCCTGCTGCACCGCCAGGCGCTGCTGGGTGGCGTCGAGCCGCGCCAGCACCTGGCCAGCCTCGACCTCAGCGCCGCTTTCCACCAGCACCTCGGCCACGGTGCCGGGCACAAGGAAGAACAGGCTGGTCTGCTGCTCGGGCAGGATCGAGCCGGTGGCGCTGACGCGTGAGACAATGTCGCCGCGCGCCACGGTCTCGGTGCGCAAGGCGGCCAGGGACGCCGCGCGGGCGGCTGCGGCCGTCTGGCGCTGGTAGACCCCATAGCCGGCAAACGCCGTACCAATGACGGCCAGCAAGAGGAGCCAGGGCAAGCGGGCACGGAGGAAGGCCAGGATCGCTTGCATGGGCCGGGTCGGCTATTCGCCGCCTCCGCCAAAGAGGCTGAACTGTTCGCGCGTGGTCTGGACGGCGACCACATCGCCGGCCTCCAAGCCGCCGAGCACCTGGCTGATGAGCTCATCGCGCAGGCCCAGCTCAACCGGCACCTCCTGCACCTCGCCGGCGCGGAGCACGCCGGCGTAGGCAGCGCCCGTGTCGCGGTCGCGGCGGATGGCCCAGTTGGGCACGACCACCACATCCCGGACTTCGTCTACCACGATGGCGGCCGTGGCGGTCATGCCGCCGCGCAGCGCAGCCGCGCCCGGGTCCAGCGCGAGGCGCACCGCGTAGCTGACCACCCCGGCGTTGACCGTGGCGCTGGGCGCGATGCGGTCCACCACGGCGGCGAGGGTGACATTGGGCAGCGCATCCAGGGTCACGGTCACCGCCTGGGCCGCCTCAACCAGGGCCACGTCTACCTCGTCCACCGAGACATCGAGGTAGAAGCGGCGGGTGTCGGCCAGGACGATGGCGGGCACGGCGATGGAGGCGGCCTCACCGACCTGCAGGCTCACCGCCGCCACCACGCCAGCGTAGGGCGCCACCAGCTGGGTGCCCTGGAGGTTGTAGCGGGCGCCATCCAGCGCGGCCTGGGCCTGGCTGATCTCCAGCTCTGCGATGCGCACGTCCTGCTCGGTGGGGCCGCGCAGCAGGCGCTGGAGCGCGGCTTCGGCCTGCTCCACTCCTGCCTGCGCCGAGGCAATGGGGCCAAAAGATGGGTCTGCCTGGGCCTGGTGGTAGCGCAGATCGGCGATGCGGGCTTCTGCCACTTGCCGATCGGCCTGGGCCTGCAGCGCATCCTTCTCGGCATAACGCCCCTGCTCCACCAGGCGATCCATCAGGGCATGGGTCTGGTCGAGGGCGTTCTGGGCGATGACGAGGTTGAGGCGCGCGATCTCCACGGCTTCGGCCGATTGCCCCTGCGAGGCCGAGTAAACGCGGTTGCGGGCCACGCGCACGTTGGCCTCGGCCACGGCCACATCTTCGGGCCGCGCGGGCGCCGTCAGCAAGGCCAGGCGCAACTCGGCCGCCTGCACGGCCTGTTCGGCCTCCAGCACGGCCAGGGCCAGCTCGCGGTCGTCCAAACGCGCCAGCACCTGCCCGGCCTCCACTGGCTCGCCGAGTATGGCGGTGAGCTCGACCACGGGCTGCGGGCTGGCGGCGGCGGCGAAAAATAGGTTGATTTGTGCTTGGGGGGCAAGGTAGCCGGTGGCGTTGACCGTGGCGATGATGGTGCCGCGGCCCACCACTTCCTGGCGGATGGCAGCGGCGTTGGCGGCGAGGACGTTGAGCTGCTGCTGCCTGACATAGAGGCCGGCCGCGGCCAAAAGCACGACCAACACCAGCAACACCAGCCCATTACGTCGAGACAACATTCGCTACGCTTTCCGTGGGTCGGGTCGCATTA
>CAYUYN010000415.1:0-3915 GCA_964449185.1 uncultured Anaerolineales bacterium
GGGGATGGGGTGAGGCGGGCACGGCTGTCAAGGCAGAATGAGAAGGCCCTCGGGGGTTGGGGGCAGGCCCCAACCCCCGCGCTGTTTGTGACGACACGAGAGGTGAGGGGCGGCGCGCCCGCCCAGAGCGCATGACTGACGACGCCGATCCCGCCCCGCCCCCCGCCTCCAGCCCCGCGCCGGCCCTTGCCCGCCCGGCCACCTCCCTGCGCACGCGCGTGGGCCAGGCCCTGGTCTTGGCCGCCGTCATTGGGCTGACGGTATTAATCTACTCGCTCGGCAACAATATTCTGGCGCTCAGGGCCTTTGGGCTGCCGGGCCTGTTCATCATCACCTTCCTGGCCAATGCCACCATCGTCCTGCCCGCGCCGGGGCTGCTGGTGGTGGCCGCCTTCGCGGGGAGTGAGCTGCCCTGGATCAGCGTCGGCCTGGTGGCGGCCGTGGGCGCCACCCTGGGCGAAATGTCCGGCTACCTGGCCGGGTCCAGCGGGCGCGCCATCGTCCCCGACCGCGCGCTCTACAATCGTTTGGAAGGCTGGATGAAGCGCTATGGTCCCCTGACTATCACGGCGCTGGCCTTCATCCCCTCGCCGCTCTTTGACTTGGCCGGCGTGATTGCCGGCGCCCTCAAGATGCCGTGGTATGTGTTTTTGTTCTGGTGTTTTCTGGGCAAGCTGCCAAAGATGCTGCTGGTCGCCTACGCCGGCGCCTATTCCATCGATTGGATCAAAAACCTGTTCACCTTGGGCCGATCCCCATGAGCCAGCCGATCAGTTCCGCCGGGACCCTGCTGGTCATCGACGATGACGAAGTGACCCTGCGCTTGCTCAAGGTCAACCTGGAGCGCGGCGGCTACACGGTCGTCATGGCGCGCAGCGGCGCCGAGGGGCTGGACTTCGCGCGGCAGAACTCGCCCGACCTGGTGCTGGCCGACGCGCTGCTGCCCGACATGCAGGGCGTGCAGGTCTGCGAGCTATTGGTCGCGAACAGCCGCACTCGGCACATCCCGGTCATCATCATGTCCAGCCAGTCGGGCGCGCGCGATGTGGTGTCCGCGCTCGACTCCGGCGCCGACGATTACCTGGTCAAGCCGCTCGACTATGGCGAGGTCGGCGCGCGGGTGCGGGCGCACATCCGCCGCGCCCAACTCAAGCCGGCCATGAACCCGCTCACCGGGCTGCCGGGCAACCTCATCATCGAGCACGAAATCCGGCGGCTGGTGGCCCCCGGGCACGGCCTGTTCGCCGTGCTGTACGCCGACTTCAATCACTTCAAGGCCTACAACGATGTCTACGGTTTCCTGGCTGGCGATGAGGCCATCCGGCTGCTGGCGCGCGTGATGACGGCCGCCGTCTCCGAGCTGGGCAACCCCACCGACTTCGTGGGCCACGTTGGCGGCGACGACTTCGTCGTCATCACCTGGCCCGATCGCTGTGACGCCATCGCCCAGCGCATCATCGGCGACTTCGACCGCGAAGCGCCCAAGCTGTACAACCCCGCCGACCGTCGCCGGGGCTACCTGACCGCCAAAGACCGGCAAGGCATGATCAAGAAATTCCCCATGCTGGGCGTGGCCATTGCCATCGTCCACAACCAGCACCACCCCCTCAGCAGCCACTGGGAAATCGGCGAGTTGGGCGCCGAGCTGAAGCGCTTCGCCAAGGCCCGCACCGGCAGCGCCTACGTGAAGGACCAGCGCCGTGTTTAGCTCGGTGGAGGCCGGCCTGCAGGGTCTGCGCATGACCGAGCCCACGCTGCGGCGCGAGGCCGCGCTCTACCTGGCCGAGCACCCCAGCCAGGCCGTGTGCGAGAGCCTGCTCTCGGCTCTGGGCGATGCCGACCCGCGCGCCAACGAGGCCATCATTGCCGCGTTCGTCGAGCAGACCGCGCCCGAGCGCATCGCGCGCCTGGTGACCGTGCTGCGCGAGGACTCGTCGGCTCGCCGCAACGCCGCCCTGAGCACGCTGATCGAGATTGGCGCGCGCCAGCCCGCCACGCTCACCGGCGCCCTGCTCCACCCCTCCACCGAGGTGCGCCTGCACGTGGCCGAGGTGCTGGGCGACCTGCGCCACCCCGACACGTGCGCCGCGCTCATGGAGCGCCTGACCGACCCCCACGAGTTCCCCAACGTGCGGCATGCCGCCGCCCAGGCCCTGGGAAAGATCGGCGACCGGGCGGCCACACCGGCGCTCATCGCCGCCGCTGAGCAGGGCGACTTTTGGGTGCGCTACGCCGCCATTGAAGCGCTCGGCCGCCTGGGCGACGAGAACGCCGTGGGGGCACTGCTGCGCTTGCTGAAGCAGGATGCCTGGATGCGCCCGGCCACGGTGCAGGCCCTGGGCAATATCGGCCGGGTCGAGGCCGTGCCCGACTTGGCCGCGGCCCTGGACGACACCAACGACACCGTCCGGGCCGCCGCCATCGAAGCCCTGCTCAAAATCGTTGTCGAGCCGACCTCCGAAGACACGCTGCCGGCCCCGCGGCCCGACGAGGCCCGCTGGCAGATCCCCGTGGCGCCCCTGCGGCGCGAGCTGAACACACACCTGGCGCCTGGCAGCGGCTATGCCGCCCACCTGCTCGGCTGGCTGGCCCCGCCCGAAGCCCTGCCCGACCTGATCGCGGCCCTGGGCGAGGAAGACGAAACCCTGCGCCACGCGGCCGTGGAGGCCATTCTGCGCTACGGCCACACGGCCATCGGCCCGCTGCGCGAGGCCCTGCAACATCGCCACGCCGGCGTGCGCGAAAGCGCCGTGGAACTGCTGGGCATGCTCTCCGACGCGGAGGTGGTCCCCACCCTGCTGGGCCTCCTGGCCGACGCCAGCATGGCCGTGCGCCAGGCGGTGCTGCGCGCGCTGGGCTCGCTCGGCGGCGAAGGCGCTTACCAGGGCCTGGTCGAAGCGCTCAACGATGCCAGCACGCGCGAGATGGCGCTGGGCGTGATCAGCCAACTGCGCGACCCGGCCCTGGAAGACAGCCTGCGCCGTTACCTGTACGACGGCCCGGCCACCACGCGCGCGGCTGCGGCCCAAGCCCTCAGCGTGCTGGGGGACGAGTCGGCCGTGAGCATCTTGCTGAATGCGATGCGCCTGCCCGACGCGCAGATCCGCGTGCCCGCGGCCGAGGCCTTGGGGCGCGTGCGCAACAGCCGCGCCGTGAGTGTGCTGATTGAGGCCTTGGGCGACCGGGATTGGCTGGTGCGGCAAAAGGCCGTGGAAGCGCTGGGCAACATCCCCGACGGCCGGGCCGTGGCGGCGCTGACCGGCCCCCGGTTCCGCACGGGGGTGGCCAGCGCCAGCCAGCGCGAGCCCGAATGGCGCGTGCGCAAGGCGCTGGTGCAGGCCCTGGTGCGCGTGGGTGACAGCCGGGTGGTGATGGCCCTGGATGAGCTGGGCCGCGACGCCAACCGCTGGATCAGGCGCGCGGTGATGGAACTCAGCAGCAACCTGGAAGACACGCGCGTGGGCGAGCTGCTGGTGCGCGGTCTGCAGGATGGCGAACCCAGCGTGCGGCGCGCGGCCCTGGTCTCGCTCGGGCGGCGCCACGAGCCAGGCCATGCCCGCGCCGTGAGTGGCTGCCTGGCCGACGAGCAGCCCATGGTGCGCATGGCGGCGGTGCGCTCGCTGGCGCAATTGGATGCCGACCTGGCCGCCAGCGAGCTGGTGCTGTTGGTGAATGATCCGGTGGAGGGGGTGCGGCAGGAGGTGGCCGATGCCCTGGGCGAGGCCGGCCTGGAAGAAGGCCTGGGCGCGCTGGAAGCCCTGCTGCGCGACGAGGCCGCCCCGGTGCGCGCCAGCGCGGCCGAGGCCTTGGGGCTGATTGGGTCGCAGCGCGCACTGGCTGCCCTGGCCGGCGGGCTGATGCACCCGGGCGCCCGGGCGGCCGTGCAGCAGGAACTGGCCCGGCTGGGCGTGCCCG
>CAYUYN010000416.1:0-1550 GCA_964449185.1 uncultured Anaerolineales bacterium
ACGTCGGCGGGCTCGACGGCGGGCGCGCCGGCGGCTGGCGCTGGGTCCACGTTTAGCCCCTGCGGGGGCCGAGCGGCAGGCCGAGCGTCACGCCTTCACCTGCCCGGAGACCTTGCCAAAGCGGCGCTCGCGGCTGGAGAACTGTTCCAGCGCGCGGCGGAGCTCGTCTTTGTTGAAGTCGGGCCAGTACACATCGGCGGCGTAGTATTCGGCGTAGGCCGCCTGCCACAGCAGGAAGTTGGAGATGCGCAGCTCGCCGGCGGTGCGCACGATCAGGTCGGGGTCGGGCTGGCCGGCGGTGAAGAGGTAGCGGCTGACCAAGTCGGTGTCCACCTGCTCGGGCCGGACGCCGTCGGTGAGCATCTGCTGGATGGCGTACACAATCTCGTCGCGCCCGCCGTAGTTGAAGGCCACGTTCAGCACCAGGCGCTGGTTCTGCCGGGTGAGGGCCATGGCCTCGCGCACCTTCTTCTGGGTGCCGGTGGAGAGGCCTTCCAGCCGGCCAATATGGCGCAGCTGCACGCCCTGCTGGTTGAGCTGGTCCAGCTCCTTGTCGAGCACTTCATTGAGGATGAACAGCAGGCCGTCCACCTCTTCGCGCGGGCGGCCCCAGTTCTCGGTGGAGAAGGCGTAGATGGTGAGGTGCGAAACGCCAAACTCCACGCAGGCGGTGATGATGCGGCGCAGGTTCTCCACGCCGGCCCGGTGCCCGGCCAGGCGCGGCAGCCCGCGCGCGAGGGCCCAGCGGCCGTTGCCATCCATGATGATGGCCACGTGAGCGGGTACTTTGGGGAGGACAGAGTCCGGGTTGTCTGAGGGCATCCTAGATTTCCATGATCTCGGCCTCTTTGCGCTGGCCGAGGTCGTCCACTTTCTCAACATACTTGTCGGTGAGCTTCTGCAGGTCGGTCTCGCCGCGTTCGAGCTCGTCTTCGGTGATCAGCTTTTCCTTCTGAAACTCGCGCAGGTCGTCATGCACCGCGCGGCGGATGTTGCGCACGGCCACGCGGGCGTCTTCCAGGCGGTGGTGCACCACCTTGGTGAGCTGCCGGCGGCGCTCTTCGTTGAGGGCCGGGATGCTCAGGCGGATGATCTTGCCATCGTTGTTGGGGGTCAGCCCCAGCTCGGAGGCCAAAATGGCGCGCTCGATGTCTTTGAGCGAGCTGGGATCGAAAGGCTTGATCGTGAGCAGGCGCGGCTCGGGGGCCGAGATGGTGGCCAATTGCTGGAGGGGGGTGGGCGTGCCGTAATAGGCCACGTCCAGCCGCTCCACCAGGGCCGGGGAGGCGCGGCCGGTGCGCACGGTGGCCAGGTCGTTGCCCAGCGCCGTGATGGCGCCCTTCATCCGGTCTTCAGCCTCGCTGAGAGCATCCTTGATCATAGTGCTTCCCTTGCCTAGACTAAGCTGAGTTGAGTGTCAACCAATGGTGTTGTTGCCAGTCGACGACGGCCCGCCAACGGCCAGGAGATGTGGCGCTCCATGCTGAGAGCGGGAAGCCCCTATAGGATACTCGGGGCTGTCGCAGGACGCAAGCGGCGTTTGCGGGCGG
>CAYUYN010000416.1:1650-3908 GCA_964449185.1 uncultured Anaerolineales bacterium
CCCTTGGCCAACGCCGGTCTTACCGCGCGCCGATGACGGTGCCGACGTGCTCACCGGAGACCGCCCGCACGAGGTCGCCCTCATTCCACAGGTTGAGCACCATGATGGGCAGGTTGTTGTCCATGCACAGGCTGATGGCGGTGCTGTCGAGCACCTTGAGGCGCCGGTTGAGGGCGTCGATGTAGGTAAGGGTTTCGAACTTTTCGGCGTCAGGATTGGTCCTGGGGTCCGAGTCGTACACGCCGTCCACCTTGGTGGCCTTGATGACGATGTCGGCGTCGATCTCCATGGCGCGCAGGGCGGCGGCGGTGTCGGTGGTGAAGTAGGGGTTACCCGTGCCGCCGGCGAAGATGACGACGCGGCCCTTTTCGAGGTGGCGGATGGCGCGCCGGCGGATGTAGGGCTCGGCCACCGCCCGCATCTCCAGGGCGGTGAGGGCGCGGGTGACCACCCCCGCCCGCTCCAGCGCATCCTGGAGCACCAGGGCATTCATGACCGTGCCGATCATGCCGATGTAATCGGCGGTGGCGCGCTCCATGCCGTGGTCGATGCCCTCCCGGCCGCGCCACAGGTTGCCGCCGCCAATGACCAGCGCCACCTGGGTGCCCAGCTCGCGCACGGCCTTGACCTGGGCGGCAATTCCATCGGCGCTTTCCGGGTTGATGCCGTGCCCGTCCGGCCCGGCCAAGGCTTCGCCGCCGAGCTTGAGCAGGATGCGCCGGTAGTGGGGGTCGCTCATAGAGTTTACCTCGCCAAAAGGGGTAATGGGGCTGACGGCGCGCCAGCCGCGCCGTCAGCGGCCAATCCAATGGATTGGCTTACAGAAAAACCGGGCGACTGTCTGTGACAGTCACCCGGCTGTTGCCTGGCTGCAATCTCAGGCGGCCTCGCCCAACTGCCAGCGGGCAAAGCGCCGGATGATGATATTCTCGCCGATGGCCGAGATGGTGGACTTGAGCAGGTCCGAGATGGTGATGCTCTCGTCCTTGACAAAGGGCTGGCGCAGCAGGCAGGCGTCCTGGTAGAACTTGTCCACGCGGCCTGCGATGATCTTATCGAGGATCTTCTCGGGCTTGCCTTCCTGGAGGGCGCGGTTGCGGGCGATGGTGCGCTCGCTCTCGAGCACCTCGGCCGGCACGTCGCTGACATCCAGGTAGCGCGGCGAGGTGGCGGCAATGTGCAGCGCCAGGTCGTGCGCAAAGGTTTTGAACTGCTCGGTGCGGGCCACGAAGTCGGTCTCGCAGTTGACTTCCACCATCACGCCCACCCGCCCGCCGCCGTGCGAGTACAGCTCCACGATGCCGTCGCGCGCCTCGCGGCCGGCCTTCTTGGCGGCCGCGGCCAGGCCCTTCTCGCGCAGGATGACCACGGCCTTGTCGAAGTCGCCGCCGGCGGCCTGCAGCGCCTTGCGGCACTCCAGCACCCCGGCATGGGTGGCCTCGCGCAGCTCCTTGACCTGCTGTGCCGAAATCGTGACTTCCATTAAGCCTGCCCCTCGCCCGTGGCGCCGTCAGCGGCGGGCGCGGCCGGAGCCGTAGCCGGAGCTGGAGCCGCATCTTCTTCAAAGGCCAGGCTTCCGGACTGCATCTTGGCCAGGGTGGCCGGGCCGAGCAGATCTTCTTCCTTGAAGTCGGTCTCGCCGTAGCGCTCGCCCTGGTCGGCGCCCGGCTCATCCTTGCGCATGGCCTTGGCCTCCAGCACCGCGTCGGCGAGGCGGGCGGTCATCAGCTTGATGGCGCGGATGGCGTCGTCGTTGGCGGGGATCACGTAGTCCACGCCGCCCGGGTCGCAGTTGGTGTCGACCAGCGCGATGACGGGGATATTCAGGATGTTGGCTTCGCGGATGGCGGTGTCTTCGCGGCGCACGTCCACGATGTAGAGGAGGTCGGGCAGCTTGCTCATCTCGCGGATGCCGCCCAGGCGGTCCTGGAGCTTGACGATCTCGCGGGTGAGGATGAGCCCTTCCTTCTTGGTCAGGCGCTCGAAGTCGCCGGCGTTGCGGCGGGTCTCGAGGTTCTTGAGCTCGTTGATGCGGGCCTTGATGGTCTTCCAGTTGGTCAGGGTCCCGCCCAGCCAGCGCTGGTTGATGTAGGGCATGCCGGAGCGCTCGGCTTCCTTCTGGACGGACTCCTGCGCCTGGCGCTTGGTGCCCACGAACAACACCACGCCGCCCTTGGCCACGGTGTCGCGCACCAGGTTGTAGGCCTGCTCAAGCGAGGCGACCGTTTGTTGCAGGTCGATGATGTGGATGCCGTTGC
>CAYUYN010000417.1:0-3872 GCA_964449185.1 uncultured Anaerolineales bacterium
TATGGTACATTTGTTCTTGTGTCAAGCCCTGGCTTGATGCAAGACATCTGAGAAAGTCATCTACTCTTGACCACGCGGCCATCCCCCACAACCCCGGCCCCCGAGCGGCGCGTCCCGCCCGCGCCCGTCGCCCGCGCCGACACGCTGCCCGAGTTCCGGCTGGACTTGGTGCTCACCACGCGGGCCGCCCGCGACGTGTTGGGTCTGGCGGCCGGCGCCAATAGCAACGGCAACGGGCACGCCGCTGAAGCCCCCAAGCTGGCCGACGCGGATGCGCGCGAGCAGGCCACCCTGGCGCTGGACCGGCTGTTGGGAGGCCGCCAGGCCTTCGCCGTTTACCTGCGCAACGGCGGCGTTAGCGACGGCGCCGAGCAGGTGGTGGAGGTGCGCGTGGCCTCCGATGTGGAGCAGCCCGCCAACCTCGCCCTCGCCGATCGCCTGGACGGCAAGACCCTGCTGCTGGTCGGCACCGAAAAAGAAGACCGCCACTCCGGCGACAACCAATTCGTACTGTTCAACGTCCGCGCCATCCCCGGCATTTGGGGCCAGAAGGACGCCTGGAGCCGCGCCGGCCGCGTGATCTTTAGTGACGGCGGGCCCGGTGGCGATGCGGGCTTCCCCATGCGGCTGCTGGCGGCGGTCGCGAAGCTGCCCGAGCCGCGTGCCCAGCGCGAGACCATCAACAAGCGCCTGGCCGATTGGCACCGCTACCTGGGGGTGATGGAGCGCACGGCCAAGGCGCGGCAGTTCAGCGTGAGCTACCAGGGCTTCAAGCGGCAGCCCGCGGGCGTGCTGGTCACCTTTGCGCTGGACCCGGCGCGCGACCCCCTCCCGTGGGACAAGCTGAAGTCGGCGGCGGACGAGCCGCTGGAGGTGCGCGAGCGGCGCGGCCTGGCGCGCACCGCCAACGGCCAGGCCGAAGAAGAAGACGACCGCGACGATTGGCTGTTGGGCTACGTGGTGGAGGCCTCGCCCGAGCGCAATGAGCTGACCGTCGCCATTGATGACGATGTGGCCAAGCTGTTGGACGGCGGCAGCCGCAGCCTGGAGCTGCCGCGCTCGGCGACGCTGGTCTACAAGGCCAGCGGCGACCTGGCCCAGGTGCGGCGCCTGAAGTTTGGCCTGGAGCAATTGGAGCAGGGCTACGGCGAGAACCCGCGCCTCAACGAGTTTCTGTTTGATGTGGCGCAGGCGCGCAAGCCCGACCCCGCCCGGCGCGTGGCGGTCAACCGCGCTGACCTGCTCCAGCCAGCCCTCAACGATGGCCAGTTGGCCGCGGTGGAGGGCGCGCTCAACGCTCCCGACCTCTTCCTCATTCAAGGCCCGCCCGGCACGGGCAAGACCACCGTCATTGCCGAGATCTGCTACCAGAACGCCCTGCGCGGCCAGCGCACCCTGATTGCCTCGCAGTCCAACCTGGCCGTTGACAACGCCCTCAGCAAGCTCATCCACCACCCGCGCATCCGCGCGCTGCGCCGCGGCCGCGCCGAGCGCGTGGAGGTCGAGGGCGCGCCTTTCCTGGAAGAGAAGGTCGTGGGCACCTGGCTGGCCAAGACCGCCCAGGCCTGCGACCACGACCTCCAGCAGCGGCGCGACGGCATCCGCCTGTTTGAAGACCTGCTCCAGAACCGGCCGCGGCTGGAAGCCCTGTCCCGGACCCTGGCGCAATTTGCCGCCGTGCAGCCCAAGCACCTGGCCGACATCGCGGCGCTGGAAGCGCGCGTGATGCCCTTGCAGCAGCAAGCCGACCAGATGGCGCGCTCGCTCGAGCGCCGCCGTGAGGCGCTGGCCAACTTGGCCCGGCTGGAGGCTCGCTTTCGCCCTGGCGCCGCGACGGATTCGGCCGTGCCCACCGCAAGCCGGCCGCCCGAGCAGCAGCGCTGGCTGGACCACGCGGCCGTGCGCCAGCTCCAGAACGACCTCGACGAACTCAACAGTGCCTTGCTCGTCTGGGGCAACCGCCCGTCCACGCCCGGCCAGCCCGAAGACGAAACCGAGGCCCAGCCGCCCGATCGGCCCGACGAACAGCCCGGCCTGGAACAGACCCTGCGGCTGGCCCAGGTGGCGCGCCACAGCGCTGGCCGGCTGGTGGAGCACTTGGGCAGCCTGCGCGCCTACCTGGACGAGCTGGCCCAGGCCGCCGCCGAATGGCAGCGCGACCACAGCCAGCACGAGGCCCTCTCGAAAGACCTGGCCGCGGTGCGCCAGTCGACCGCCGAGCTTACCGCGCGCCAGCAGGCGCTGACGGCCCTGCAGGCCGAGCTGGAGGCCAAGGTCGCCGAGCTGGCCGCCTTCGACCCGGCGCAGGCGCCGGTGGCCGCTGCCCTGCAGACCTGGCTGCATAACCTCTCCGGCGCCCCCTCGGCCGCGCCCGCCGGCCCGCAGCTCGGCGCGCCGCCGGAGTTTGGCACGCCGTTGGGCCAGGAGATTTGGGCCGCCGCTGGCGAAGCCGCGCAGCTTTACAAGCTCAGCGCCAGCGCCCTGGAGGCGCGGGCCGGCCGCGCCGATGCGCGGCGATTGGCTGAGCTGGCCGTGCAGCTTTCCGGCACGGCGGACCAACTGGCCGCCCAACTGTCGCCCGAAACCCTCCAGCGCGTGCCGTCCAGCGGTGCGCGCCGCGCCTCCGACTGGAAGAAATCGCCCCTGCACCCACTGGTGGCCTTTGACGCGCACGGCGGCCTGCACCCTGCTTTTGCGGCCGAGGCCGTTTGGACGCGCCTCCAGCCGCACCTCACGCGCCTCAGCCAGCGGCCGGATTGGTGGCAGCGCCTAGCAGGCCGCGAGCGCCAACGGCAGCAGGCCCTGGCCGCCTGGGTGCAGCGCCTGCGCGCCGCGGCCGACGCCTTCTCGCATCGGCGCGGCGACCTCGAAGCGCTGGCCCGCCACCGCGACGCCCGCCTGAAGGATCGGCTGGAGACCACCGCCGCGGCGATGGAAGTGGGCGTGGTGCAGTCCGCGCAGACTTTTGGGCCGCAGGCCCAGCAGCGCCTGACCGCCGCCCGCGCCGAATTGGATGAGGTGCAGACCGCGTTGCCGGCGCTGCTCGAAAAGACCGCCGCGCTGGAACAGCAGATGGCGGCGGTCGCAGCCAGCCAGGCTCAACGCGCCGAGCGGCTACGCGTGGGCCTGGAAGCGTTGGGCACCGGCCGGCCGACGCGGCACTTCCAACACCTGCTGCGCCAGGTAGAGAAGCTGCCGGCCGAAACCTGGAAGGCCGACTGGCAGGGCGCGTGCGAAGGCTTCGACGGGGCGGTGCGCCAGTTGAGCGCGCTGCGCGAGGCCGTGGACCCGGCCGCGGCTGTGGCCGCCATCGCCGCCGAGGTGGACGCCGACCGCCAGCGCATCGAGCAGAACGTGGAAAAAATGCGCCAATCGCGCCGGGTGGTGGAGCACGACCTGGAAACCGCCCGCCAGCGGCTGCGCGCGCTGGAAGACAGCCAGGCCGGCGAGAACGCCTGGTGGGAGGCCGTGCAGGCCGCGCTGCCCGCTGACCTGCGTCCGCCCCTGCCGGCCGAAGGCCCGCGCAGCCTGGCCTACGTACGGGCCGTGCTGGCCGCCAGCGACGGCTGGGGCGCGGCCCTGGAGCGCGAGCGCGCCTACCTGGCCCGCGCCGAAACCCTGGTCACCGCTTGGGCCAAACGCCTGCGCGCCGCCGACGAGCGCGACCGCGAAGATCTGCGGCAGATCTACATCGACAACGCCAACGTCATCGGCATCACCTGCGTGCAGGCCGGCGCCTTCCAGTTCTCGCGCGAGTACCGCAACTTCGACTGCGTCATCATCGACGAGGTCTCCAAGGCCACGCCGCCCGAGCTGCTGCTGCCCATGCTCAAGGGCGCGCGCGTGGTGCTGGTGGGCGACCACAAGCAGCT
>CAYUYN010000418.1:0-3866 GCA_964449185.1 uncultured Anaerolineales bacterium
TCCGGTTTCACAACGGTCTGCCACCTTTGCCGATGCGTTGGGGGCTGATCCGCGAGGCGCTGGCGTTGGCGCGACGGCACGCTTCGCGTGGCAGCAGGAGTGTTTTCGGATGGCCGGTTCGCACTCGGACAGCCCTAAACTATCGGTCCAGATGGAAGGTCGGCTGCTTTCAGCCGTGTGTTACACACCCTGACGGGTTGGACTTGATAAAGTCCAGCTAAGGAGTGATCCGATGAAAGTTTTGGTAACGGGGGGTGCGGGGTTTATCGGCTCGCACGTGGTGGATGCGTTCTTGGCAGAGGGGCACGACGTGGTGGTGGTGGACGACCTCTCGACCGGGCGGGCCAGCAACCTCAACCCCAAAGCCCGCCTCTACAAACTCGACATCCGCGACCCAGGCCTGGCGTCCGTCTTCGAACAGGAGCGGCCCGACATCGTGGATCACCACGCAGCCCAGATGGACGTGCGCAAGTCGGTGGCCGACCCGCTGTTCGACGCGGATGTCAACGTGCGCGGCACGCTCAACCTGCTCGAGTGCGCCCGGCGCCATGGCGTGCGCAAGGTGGTCTACATTTCCACCGGCGGCGCGGTCTATGGCGAGCCGGTCTACCTGCCCTGCGACGAAGATCATCCCATCGACCCCATCTGCCAATATGGGGTCAGCAAGCACGTGGTGGAGCATTACTTGCATGTGTATCGGCACCTGTACGGCCTGGAGTATGTCGTGCTGCGCTATCCCAACGTCTACGGGCCGCGCCAAAACCCACAGGGCGAGGCCGGGGTGGTGGCCATTTTCACCGGCCGGATGTTGTCGGACGAGCCCGTCACCATCTTCGGCTCAGGCGACCAGGAGCGCGATTTCGTTTATGTCACCGACTGTGCCCTGGCCAATGTGCTGGCCGCCGGCAGCGAGCACACGGGCATTTATAATATCGGCTGCGGCGAGGGCACGACAGTGAATTTCCTGTTTTCTCAGCTTGGCAATATCATTGGCTATTCGCGCCCGGCCCAATATGGGCTGGCGAAAGCCGGTGAGACGTCTAAAATCTATCTGGACAGCCGTCGTGCACAGACTGACTTGGGCTGGAGGCCGCTGGTCAGCCTGCCTGAAGGACTGACCAACACGGTGACCCATTTCCGCGAGTACGAACGACGAGGGTAATGACATGGAAGTGCTGCATTATTGGGCAATTGTTCGAAAATGGTTTTGGGTGATGGTGCTGGCGACCACGTTAGTGTCTCAGTCAATGTTGTAAATAGCCGGTAAGGGTCAAGGCGCCCGGATGGGTCCAGTTGAGACAAAGCGCCGCGCTCAGCGGCGCGCCGGACGGGTCGAGCAGCAGTCGCACGCGCACGCGTGGCTGGCTGAAGTAGCGCCGGTCATCGGCCGCCCACTCGCCGGCGATTTCGCGCAAGAGCGCGCCGGCCAACCTGGTGACCCCCGGCAGCCTGAAGAAGAGCCCGGCCGGCTGGACGGCCCTGTCCTGCGGCATCCAGGCCAGCGCCAAGGTCGGCAGCGGTGAGGCGGTCACGTACGTGGTGAAGGGCCAGAAGGTCTGCTTTGACCTGCCCGTGGGCGCCACGGCGGCCTATAACACCATCCGCGTTGCGTACTTTGATACGACGCTCGCGCGGTGGGTGACCTTCAGCAAGACGGTCGTGGGCGCCAGCGAAGCCTGCCACAGCAGCTTCCGCCTGCTGCCCAGCACCTACGCGCTGTTCGGCGCCAACCTGAAGAAGTAAGCCCGACTCGGTCGGCCTGTTCGGCAATTACAAAAGGGCGGGGCCCCACGGCCCCGCCCTTTGCCTGTCTAAGACCAGCCGCCGCACGGGCGGCTTGTGCTGCCCGGTGATCCACGCTTGTCTGTCGTTTCCAGCGCCCCTATCCCCCACCCCTCCGCCGGTTTCGGAGCCTGGGCCACTCAGCGCGACCGCCCGCTGCTGCTGGGCCTGGTCGTATCGGCCGCCTTGTTGCCCGTCTACCTGAGCACCCTGGCGCCCGGCCTGACCTGGGCCAATAACAGCGCCGACGGCGGCGATTTCATTTCGGCCGCGGCCTCGCTGGGCATCGCCCACCCCACTGGTTACCCCACCTATCTGCTCCTTGCCCGCCTCGCGCAAAACTGCCTCGGCGGCCCGCTGGCGTGGCGCACCAACGTGCTGTCGGCTGTCTGCGCCGCGCTGGCCGCCGGCCTGGTGGTGGGGCTGGTGCACCAGGCGTATGCCGGGCGTGCGCGCTTCGGCCTGGCCGGGGGTGTGCTGGCGGCCGTGGCCTTTGGTCTCTCGCCCTTGCTGTGGTCGCAGGCCGTCGTCACCGAGGTCTACAGCCTGCACGCGCTGTTTGTCGCGCTGATTCTTTTCACCTTGCCCTTAGAGCGGGTTCCGTTCACGTTTATGGCGGGTAGGGGCGTTCAATTGAACGCCCCTACAGCGGTTGGGCAACACGCGCCGTCCACTGAATGGGAACCCGCTCTAGGTCAGCCGGCCCAACCAGGCCAAGGCACGGCCTGGCGCGACCGGCTGGCCGGGCTGGTGTTTGGCCCGTCGCTGGGCAACCACGTCACCACCGCCCTGCTGCTGCCGCCCTGGCTGCTGGCGGGCGCCTGGCAGGGCGGCCGTCTGCGCGTTGCGCCCACCCTCAACCGCCTGGGCGGGCTGGCCGCCGGTCTGCTGGTGTACGCCTATCTGCCCCTGCGCGCCCTGGCGCAGCCGCCGGTCAATTGGGGCAATCCTTCCAACTTGACGGGCGTGGTGGGTCATCTCGGGCCAGCCCTATCGCGACCTGGCCTTTGGCCTGCCCAACGCGTTCCTGCTCGACCGGGTGCAGGGCTGGGCCGGGCTGGTCCTGACCCAATTTGGCTGGCTGGGCATGGTGACCGCCGCCTTTGGCCTGTTCTTTGGCGCCACGCGCGGCCCGCGTGTTCGCGCGCTCACCGGCTGGCTGCTGCTCATCTTCTCGATTTTTGCCATCGGCTACAATACCGCCGACTCGCACGCCTATCTCATCCCGGCCTTCCTGGCCCTGGCCATTTGGCTCGGCCTGGGCGCGGCCACGGCCTTAGAAAATCTGCCCGCCTCGGCCGCCAGACGGCGCCTGCTGCGGCCGGCCCTGGCCTGCGGCCTGGGCGCGAGCCTGCTGCTGAACACCGCCCACCAGTTGCCCACGGTGGATGCCAGCCCGGACACCGCCGCCGAGACGTTTGGCCGCACCGTCATGGCCCAGGCGCCGGCCGAGGCCCTGCTCTTCACCCACGCGGACAAGGATACGTTCACGCTCTGGTACTTTCACTTTGCCTTAGGCGAACGACCCGACCTGGCCGTGATTGTCGAGCCCCTGCTCGACCATGCCTGGTACCGCGCGAACTTAGCGCACACCTACCCGCGGCTCGTGGTGCCCGCAACCGCCTTACCCGGCGCCTGGCGCCCGGCCCTGGAAGCCGCCAACGCCCGGCCGCCGTGCGATGCTTTGCCCGAGGCGCCCGAGGCCTTGACGTGCCGCGCCCAGCCCTAACCGGGTGGGCCAACGGGTGTCCCGCCGGCCCGTCTGGCGTCCCGCACAGAGGGTCACAAGACCAGGATCACCCATAAATAGACGGGGTCGGCGGCAAGGGCGGCGGGCACAGCCTTGGCGCTTACCCGTCTGTTCACCCACGGGAGCCCGCGGGCTCCCGTGGGCAGGCCGCTGCAGACGAGTGAGCCGGTGCAGGCAAAGCGCTCCCACGTGGGCGGGGCGCACCGCCTGCGCGCTGTGAGCGCGTAAAGCAATGCGGGAGCTGCAATAAATAATGCCGGGTTTCAGGCCGAGAGCTTCGCTCCCGGCCTGAAACCCGGCGAGAGCCACCGGCGAAAAAAGGCTCCCGGCCGGC
>CAYUYN010000419.1:0-3831 GCA_964449185.1 uncultured Anaerolineales bacterium
GGCTGCTTTGTTTTCTTCCGGCCTTCGTCGTTCGTCTCGCGGCGCGGTCCTGCGCCAGTTGTCGCAACAAACTCACTGTAGCGCCCGCGGAACACGCGCAGCCGCTTGCCTTCCACGGCCCAGATCTGCGTGGCCAGGCGGTCGACCAGGTAGCGGTCGTGCGAGACGAGCAGGATGGTGCCGGGGAAGCTCTCGAGCGCGGACTGCAGCTCTTCTTGGGCGTTGATGTCCAGGTGGTTGGTGGGCTCGTCCAGCAGCAGCACGTTGGCGCCTTCGAGCGCCAGCATGGCCAGGGCCAGCCGGCCGCGCTCGCCGCCGCTGAGCGCGCTGATGCGCTTATGCACATCGTCGTGCTGGAACAGGTACTGCGCCAGGTAAGCGCGCGCTTTTTCTTCCGAGAGCGAGCGGCGCCACAGCAGCTCGGCCAGCACCGTGCGCTCGGGGTCCAGGCCATCGTGGGCCTGAGCAAAGTAGCCGACCTTGTGCTTGGGGCCAAAGCTGACCGTGCCGGCCAGGGGCGGCAGCTCGCCCAGCAGCGTGCGCAGCAGGGTGGTCTTGCCGCTGCCGTTGGGGCCGATGAGGGCCGCGCACTCGCCGCGCAGCAGGTCGACGTCGCCCACGTCGAGCAAAGGCTTCGCGGGATAGCCCACGCGCAGCTTGTGGCTGCGCAGCACCTGCGGCCCGCCGGCCTGCGCCGTGGGTAAGCTGAGACGTAATTGGGGCGGGCGTGGCCGCGGGGGTTTCAAGGCCCTGATTTGCTGGGCGGCCTCGGAGATGGTCAGGGGCTTGGTGGCGCCCACGCCCAACTGCGACCACTGCACGCCCTGCATGGCCACCAGCCCCACCTGTTCGATGGCGGCCAGCTCGCGGCTGAGCCGGCGCAGCTTGCCCTGGGCGATGTTGTGCGTGCTCTCGCGCGCGTAGCCGTGCTTGATGAACTCCAGCTCGTTCTGCAGGCGCTCCTTGTGCGTCTTGAACAGCGCTTGCTGGCGCTCCCAGCGCTCCTGCCGCTGGCGCAGGTAGGCGCTGTAGTTGCCGCTGTAGACTTCCAGCCCGGCGCGGCTCATCTCCCAGATGGTGTCCACGACGTTGTCCAGGAACCAGCGGTCGTGGCTGACCACCAGCAGCGCGCCGGGCCATACATAGAGCTTTTGCTCCAGCCATTCCACGGCCTGGGCGTCCAGGTGGTTGGTGGGCTCGTCCAGGACCAGCAGGTCGGGCTGTTCCAGCAGCAGACGCGCCAACAGCGCGCGGGTCTTTTGCCCGCCGCTGAGGGTGCTGAGCGGCTGCTCCCAATCGCCGGGACCGAAACCCAGGCCGGTGAGCGTCTGCTGGATGCGCAGCTCGTAGTCGTAGCCGCCGGCCTGGTCGAACTGCGCCTGCTCCACGCCGTAGCGTTCTAGTATTTCGGCCGAGTGGTCGCCGTTGGACATGGCGGCTTCGAGCTCGTGCAGGCGGTCCTGCTGGGCGCGCAGCCCGGCGAAGACAGTGAGCATTTCGCCGTGGACGGTGTTGGCGCGGGCGGCAAAGGCCTCCACGGCCTCCTGGCGCAGGTAGCCAATGCGGCGCCCGCGCGCCAGGTGCACCCCGCCGCGCGCCGGCTGGACCAGCCCGGCCAGGATGAGCAGCAGGCTGGTCTTGCCGATGCCGTTGGGCCCCACCAGGCCGACCTTGCCGTCATGGGGCAGGTTGGCGTTGAGGCCGCTAAAAACGTCGAAGGCCCCGAAGGTTTGGGCGAGGCCGGAAAAGGATAAGAGAGACATGGGTTGTTTATGCTCCAGCGCGCAGCTCCCGCTCCCACGTCCCATATTGATGACGGGGATCGGGCTGCATGCCGACTTTTTCGTACAGACGCGTGGCGCCGGTCAGACTGTCGGCGTCCACGCCCAGGCCGATCTTGCGGCGGCCGCGCTCGTACAAGGCGCCGAAGGTCGCCAGGATCAGCGCCTGGGCCAGGCCCCGGCGGCGCCAGGGGCGCACCACCCCGACCGTGGCAATCCAGGCCAGGGTGGGGTCATCATCCACCTTGAGCGAGGCGTAAGACGTGCCGATGATGCGTCCATCGGCAATGGCCAGCAGGCGCAGGGTGGGGTCGAACTCGGGATCAGTGGACGTGAAGTACTGCCAGCGCTTGAGGTCTTCCTCGAAAGGCTCTTCGACATAGCCCCAGTGATCGCTGAAACACTCTCGCACCACGGTGAGGGCTGCGCGGTCGTCCTGGCCGGGCACAAAGCTGCGCACGCTGACGCCCGCCGGCCACCGTGGCGCGGGCGGGAGGGCGTCGAGCTGGATGACCATGCGCCGGTTGTGGCGCGCCAGGTCGTAGCCTTCGGCGCGCAGCAGGGCGTGCGTGCCCGTGTCCATGTTGTTGATCCACTGCCGGGCGGCCACGCGGGCGCCGGCCGGCGCGCGATAGACGGCCGGCGCGCAGCGGGCCTCGGCCCAGCGCAGCATATAGGTGCCCAGGCCGCGGTTGAGGTGGTCCGGGTGCACGCGGCCCCAGATTTCGGGCGTCGTGTGCGGCTCGAAGTCCCACACCTGGGTCAGCCCCGCGACGCTGCCATCCAGGGCCAGGACGAGCTGAGTGTCGGTGCTCAGGTCCCAGCCGGGCATGTTCCACTCGCGGGTCCAGTTGGCCAGGGTGTGCGTGTCCACGCCCAGCAGCGCGCGCGAGGCGGCGTTGAGCATGGCCACGGCCGGCTCCAGGTCGGCCAGCGTCGCCGGCCGGGCCTGGTAGCCAGTGGGGAGCGGCAGGGTGTGAGCGAGGGCGGTCGCGATCATCTTACATCTGCTTTCGATAAGCCTGCGAATGTTCCCGCGGCACAAACCCGACGCTCTCGTACAGGCCGAGCGCGCCGGTGGGATTTTCGGTGTCCACGCCCAGGCGGGCGGAGGTCTGGCCGCGCGCCTTGAACGCGTGCAGGCTGGCCACCAGCAGCGCCCGGCCCAAGCCGCGCTGGCGCCAGGGCCGCCGCACGCTGAGGTCATCCACCAGGCCGGCCTGCCGGTTGAACGCGGCGTTGGCTTCCGCTTCGATGACGTTGATAGCCACGCCGGCCACCTGGTTGGTGGCCGTGTCCCAGGCCACGCGCCACAAGCGGGGGTCGCTGTTGGGCATGGTCAAAAAGCCTTGGTAGTCATCTTCGGTGAGCGGCACGTGGCCCCAGTGGTCGCGGAAGGCCTCTTCGTTAGCGTCCCAGATGGCGCGCATGTGCGCGGGCTGCACCGGGCGCAGCTCCAAGCCGGCCGGGAGCGCGACCTCGGGCAGGTCGTCGAGGGTGGGGCGCTCCATCTCGTGGAAGTTGCGCACGACCGTGTAGCCGGCCCGTTCCAAGAGGGCCACCTTGCCCAGGCGGTTGGCGCTGGTGAAGGACTGGAAGAAGCGCCGGGCATCGGCCGGGTGCGGCGCGGCCACCTGGCGCAGGCGCTGCTCGCCGCGTTCCAACAGGGCGCGGCCCAGGCCCTGGCGGCGCCAGGCCGGGGTGACATAGCCCGAGAGGGTGTGCATATAGGCGCCGTCACTGTCCAGGCGCCAACTGGTGCGCTGATAGCCCACCAGCTCGCCATCGCCTTCGGCCATCACCACATCGTGCTCGGGGTCGCAGTTGACCAGGTGCGCAAAGCTATTCGCGATCTCCTCGACCGTCTCGAGGTAGGGGACGCGGTCGGTGAGGTTGCACAGCCGGCCGATCTCGGCCATGGCGGCATAGTCGGACGCGCCGCGAAACCGCCGGAACTGGAAGTGCGTAGTGTTAGTGGGTGTCTGGATAGCCATGTTGGTGCTCCTTGAAAAGAGTAACTGGTAAGTGGTAACTTGTAATTACTAATTAC
>CAYUYN010000420.1:0-3830 GCA_964449185.1 uncultured Anaerolineales bacterium
TTGATGCAGGAAGGACGGCAGGATGAGTGAAATCATATTAGGCGAACCGTTGGCTTCCCAAATTCGGGAGGCGGCTGAGACGCAGGGGATTGCTGTCGAGAATCTTATTGAAGCGGCCTTCCACCATTACCGCTTTCAGGCGCAACGAGCCAAACTCGACGCAGAAGCCCAATGGTGGCGTGGGGTCGCCGTGGAGAAGCGGGCACAGTACGCCGGCGAATACATCGCCATTCACAACCGGAAAGTTGTGGATCATGACCCCGACGAAGAACCTCTGCGTCAACGCATTCGGGCTCAATATGGCAAGACAGCCGTTTTAATCACGCCTTCCGAGGGGCGGCGTGAATGGCGCAGCGTGAGTACTCGGCTGGCGCGTACATGAGTACACCCTACGATGACACCTATATTCCACCCGTCCCGGTGTTGGTTATTCGCCTTGCTGCCCCCGGCGAGGCGCCCACAGTTGGTCCGTTCTCAGCGGTTATTGATACTGGGGCGGACGGTACACTTGTTCCCACGGAGTATCTTGAGCAAGTTGAGGCCATCGGTGTAGCCGAAGCTATTCTTCACGGTATTCTGGGCGAATCCCGAGAAGTTCACTTGTACGAGGTCGACCTGCACATCAATACCCTGGCCCTCCCGGGTGTGTTGGTTGCAGGCTACGACCAGGGGCAGGAAATAATACTGGGCCGTAACGTACTGAATAAGCTTGTTCTTCTTCTCGACGGTCATTCTCGCCAGACCGACCTCTTTGAGTTGCGGCCGGAATGGCGCTCATCTTCCTGAAGCACGTATTTTAGGCCTCTGCGCTTAACGGCGAGGGCTACCTCTCCACCTCCACCCACAGCCGCTCCCCGTCCGTCTCCAGCGTCACACTGCCGTTCACATCCGTCCTCAGCACGCTCCGGCCCGCCAACCGCGCCAGGAGGTCGGCGGGCGGGTAGCCGCTGCCGGCCGCTGTTGAAATCAGCACCACGCGTGGGTTGAGCGCGTGCAGCCAGTTGTCGCCGATGGCGTCCTGCCGACCGAGCAGCAGCACCGTCGCCGGCTGGGCCAGACCCCGCACTAGCAAGTCCGTCTCGCCCTCGGCGTCCAACCCAATGGGCAGCACCATCGCAAACCGCTGCCACTCCAGCCGTAGGGTGCTGCCGCGCGGGCCGTCGGCCAGGACGCGCAGGGTGACGCCGTCACCGAGGTCGAACGCGGGCAGTGCGGCGGCCTCGATGAGGTCCAGACCGGGTTCGGCGTAGAGCTTGTCAAGGGTCACGCGATAGGCCGCCGAACGGTCGGTGGCGGACGTGAGGACGGCGCGCTCGACCTGGTAGCGCTCCAGCACCTCGGGCAGCGCGCCCAGGTGTTCGTCCTCCGGCGCGGCGATGACGAGCAGGTTGAGGGTGGTGGTCGCCAACGGCATGTGCTCGGCCAGGGCACGCGTCAGGGTGCGGCCGCCCGCGCCGCCGCCGATGAGCGCGTGGGCGCCGCCGGGCGTCTGGATCAGGAGGGCCTCGCCAGTCCCCACGTCGAGCATGGTCACCCGCAGCCGGTCCTCGTGCTGCGGCAGGCTGAAGTAGTAGCCCCATACCAGGATGGCGGAGCTGAACAGCAGCAGAAAGCCGCCGGCGGGCAAGCGCGGGGCCAGGGTGTCGCGCCACCAGGCCGGGCGCTGCTGGGCGGGCCGCGCGAGCAGCCAGGTGAGGCCAAACAGCAAGGCGTAGACCACCACCACCACAGCCGGCGTAATCTCGCCCAGATAGAAGCTGCCGCCGGGCACGCTGCCGAAGAATTCGACGATGGCCAGGGTGTATGCGCTGAAGGGCCAGGCCAGCCAGGCGGCGAGCTGGCCCAGCGGCGGCCAGACGAGACCCAGCAGCAAGGCCAGGCCGCTGGTGATCATCAGCGCCGGCTGCGCGGGCAGCACCAGGAAGTTGGCGGGCAGGCTGCTCAGCGAGAGGCGCTGGCTGTATAAAAGGATGAGAGGCAGGGTGGTGATCTGAGCAGCGACTGTTACCAGAAAGGTCTCTCCCACCAGGGCCGCCAGGCGGCGGGCCGTGGAGCGCGTGGTGACACGGCCCAGCGCCTGCTGCACGCGCCGCTCCCACGGTGTGGCGTACAGCACCAGGCCGAGCGTGGCCAGGCTGCTGAGCTGGAAGCCGACGTCCCACAGCCAGTGTGGGTTGAACGCGGTCATCAGCAGCGCGGTGGCGGCCAGGGTGTTGAGGGCGTGGGCGCGGCGGGCGACCTGATGGGCGATGAGCGCCAAACTGCCCATGATGGCCGCGCGCACCACCGACCCACTGGCGCCGACGAGCAGCGTATAGGCGGCAATGACGCCGATGGCGGCCAGCGCGCCGCGCCAACGGCCCCACAGCCGAAAGGTCAGGGCCGTGATGGCCCCGGCCAGCAGGGTGATGTTGAAACCCGAGATGGCGATGAGATGGCTCGTGCTGGTCGCGGCGAAGGCGTCGGCCACATCGGCGGGCAGGCCGCTGTCCACGCCCAACAGGATGCCGGCCAACAGCTCGGAGTGCGGCGGGGCAAAGAGTCGGCGCACCGTGCTCAGGGCGCGGGCGCGGAAGTCAAACAGAGCCTGTGAGGCCGGGGCTGCCTGGCGCTCGGCCAGGAAGGTGACGTGTTGGGCGGGCAACTGGCTGTGTACGCCGCTGCGGGCCAGGTAGGCGCGGTAAGAGAATCTGTCTAAGCCCGGCGGCGCCATCAGCGCCCCAGTGACGGCCAGCCGGTCGCCGTACTGAAAGTCGGCCTGGCCGGTGGCGGTGAGGCGGCCGGCTGAGTGGCGCGGGGCATAGACCAAGACCAGGCCGTGGACGGGCAGGGGATTGGCGGCGCCGGGCAGGTAGAGCGTGTCGACACGCAAGCGTAGGTCAGTGCGCGTGTCCCCGGCCGGCGTCGCGGGCGTTTCGGCCACCACGCCCTCCAGGGTTACGACGCCGCGGTCGTTGTACGTGGGCAGAAAATCAGCCGCGCCAAAGGGTGCGCGGGCCGCCTCGAAGCGCGCCGCGCCCAGGCCCACGACCAGGGCACAGGCCAACGGCAGGCGCAGCCGCTTGTAGGCATTGGTCGTCGCCAGGCAGGCCGCGGCCAGGCCGGCGAAGACCAGCCAGGCCCACCAGGGTTGGTTGAGCTGGTTGGCCAGCCACAACCCGGTCGCCCAGCCAAGCGCAAGAAGGACGATGAGGGGCATGGAATAGAGTGAGTGTCAGCGCTGCGGCCGTGACCCGAGCGCGCATTATGGATGGAGGCCGGACGTGAGGCAAATTGCACGTCCACACATACTTGCACTGCTCCTGCCCCCTGGACCTATAATTCGCGCGCCTTCGTCTAACCGCAAATCCTGAAAACGAGAGCGAATGCCATGAAGGCCTCGGACCTGTCCTACGTGACGGCCAGCCACACGCAGTCGAAAGCGCAAGGCCTCGGAGCTACAACGGCGGACGGCAACGGGTGTTGTGCGTGGACTTGAAAAATCGGCACGAACACGAATGCGGGCATCGGCCATCTGAGCGTGAGCGCCAACGGGCAATCGGCCTCCTATGATGTGGTTGTTCAGTAGGGAATGACCCAATGACCAAGCGCCGCTCGACCATTGTCAATCCTCGGCCAGAGGGTCCCACGCGTTTTCACCCAAAGGGTCCCAGGTTTAGGTTGTGCGCGCCTCCCGAAATCGGATTTTCACAGTAGCCCAAAATCGGATGTGCAGGATTGTCGCGAGTGGCCTCACCTCCTCCTCTAGATCAATAGGGGCCTGAGCACCTGGCCCGCCCCCGCGGGGGCGGGCCAGGTGCTCAGGCCGGCGCGGCGCCGGCCGCCTCAGG
>CAYUYN010000421.1:0-3822 GCA_964449185.1 uncultured Anaerolineales bacterium
TGGACGTGGCCGCGCGCGTGGCCGCCGGCCGGCCGCGCCCGGGCCTGGCCACGGTGCTGGTGGGCGAGAACGCGGCCTCGCAGACCTACGTGCGCAGCAAGCGCAAGGCCTGCGCCGAGGCCGGCCTCGAGTCGTTTGGGCACGAGCTGCCTAAGACGGCCACCCAGCGCGAGGTGGAAGACCTGGTGGCCCAGCTCAACGCGGACCCACGCGTCCACGGCATCCTGGTGCAGCTGCCGCTGCCTGAAGGCCTGGATGAAGAGCAGGTGCTGGCCAGCATCAGCCTGGAGAAGGACGTCGATGGCTTTCACCCGCTGAACATTGGCCGGCTGGCCATGAAGGGCCGCCAGCCGCTGTTTGTGCCCTGCACCCCGGCCGGCTGCATGGTGCTGTTGGAAGAGGCCGGCGCGCAGTTCAGGGGCGCCAATGCCGTGGTGCTGGGCCGCTCGAACATCGTGGGCCTGCCGGCCGCCATGCTGCTGCTCCATCGCGACGCCACCATCACCGTCTGCCATTCGCGCACCCGCGATCTGCCCGCCGTGTGCCGCTCGGCCGACATTCTTATCGCGGCCGTGGGCCGGGCCGAGATGGTCAAGGCCGACTGGGTGAAGCCGGGCGCGTATGTGATCGATGTCGGCATCAACCAGGTGCCCGACGCCGGCCGCAAGTCGGGCTATCGCCTGGTGGGCGACGTGGCGTTTAATGAAGTGAAGGAAGTGGCGGGGGCCATCACCCCCGTGCCGGGCGGGGTGGGGCCGATGACGATTGCCATGCTGCTGAGGAATACGCTGCGCGGGACGGAACTGGCGGACGCGCGGGCGGGGTAGGGGCCGGGTGGGGTTCTTGTAGGAGCGCGTTGCACGCGCGATCCCTCTAGGAGTCCGATGAAAAACCCGGTTCTGAGCGCGGTGGCGCAGCCATCGCAGCCGTGGGAGACCGTTGCAGGCCCCAGCCACCGTGCGGGGGGGGTGGCGCGCCGACTTCGCTGCGCGCGGCTCAGGCGGCGGCGAGGGCCGGCGGCGCCATCAACTTCTACAAGCCGAACACCATGCCGGCGGGCATCTTCACCGGGGGCAACCCGTTCGCCCACCAGGGCGCCACCTGCGGTGTGACGATCACCGGTAATCAGTCCCTGGTCGCCAACGTGAACGAAACCCGGACACGGCCGGTGCGCTGGATGACAACAACTACGAAGGTTTCAACCTGGCCCCGTAGTCCGTCCCCTGCGGCCCTTGAGCGGCGAGGCCAGGGCTTGCAGCACTTGGTTGGCCTCGGCCTCGCGGGGGTACACGTCGCCATGAGCCCCGCCGCGGGCCCGCGCGCTTGGCGCTGGATGACAAGCGGGATGTCGTTTCTTCGGTTAAACCGAAGAAACGACATCCCGCTGCAATCTGACGGCAGGGAACCAACAAGCCTACGGCGCCAGCCACTCCACGGTGCCGCCGCCTTTCACCCGCGTGAGCCGCGTCACATCGCTGCCGTCTGGCTTCATCACATACAGGCCGCTGGCGCTGATGAAGGCGTAGAAGTTGCCCTCGGGCGCATTGTCGCCATACAGGCCGGTGTCAAACAACTGGGTCAGCCGCTCGGGGGCGCCTCCGCCGACCGGCACGCGCCACCAGTCCGAAGGCACATTGTGCTCATCGGGCGCGGCCCAGGCAGCGCGCACGCCCAGCAGCCGATCCAGCCACGCGGCAGCGGGCGCGGGTGTGGCCGTGGGTGCTGTGCCGGTGCCGTCGCCGACCGCGCTGAAGATGACGTACTTGCCATCGGCCGAGAAGAATGGCGCATCCACGGCGTCGAACAGCGTGGGGTCCACCAACACCCGCGCGCCGCTGCCGTCGGCCGCGGCGCTGTGCAGATCGTTGGAATAGTCTTCGGGGTCGAACCAGACATATACGATCTGGCTGCCGTCGGGGGACACGGCCGGCCAGATAGCGTTGTCCACCAGGACCTCGCGCGGCCCGTCCGGCAGGGTCAGGCGCTCCAGGGTGTATTTGAAGGGTGTGTTCGAGTCGCCCTGCGACGGCGTGAAGTGGGCGAAATACAGGCTTTGCCCATCGGTGGACCACACCGGCGAGAAGAAGGCCTCGTGCGGGTCGGTCTGCGCCACCAGGCTTTGCAGGTCGGCCGGCGTGCAGCCGTTGGCCCGCTCGGCGCAGTCGCCCGGCAGCTCGTAAATGCCGGTGTAGCCCAATTGGGCCTGGCCGTCGGGCGGGGGCGGGGCATAGGCCAGCGCCAGCCGTGTGCCGTCCGGCGAGGTCGAGGCCGAGGTCAACCAGGCATCGGCCGGCGGCACAAACACGCTGCGGCTGGCGCCGGTCGTAAGGTCCAGGTCCGTGATGCCTAACTTCCCGAGGGTGTACTGGAGCCGGCCGGTCACGCCCAGGCTGGCCCATTCGGCCGCGGGCAGCTCTGTGGCTGGCACGTTGGTCGTGCCGGCGCCGGCGGTGCCCGCCGGCGTGCCGATGATGGGAATAAAAACCGTTGGCACCGGCGTGCTGTTGGAGAGCTCGATGGAGCAAGCCGCCAACAGCAGCCCGCTCACCAGCGCAGGGAGTATTCGTCTAAGCTTCATAGTGATTTACTTGGGTGCGAGTGTTCTCACGTAGTTGACGACATGCCAGCGCCGTTCGTCGTTGAGCACATTCTTGAACGCGGGCATGACCGAGCCTTCAAAACCATCCGTAATCCACAGGTAGAGTTGTCCATCGGTGTGCACACCCGGCACCGCGTGCAGCGACAGGTCAGCCGGGCGCGGGTTGAGGGTCAGCCCCACCGGGCCGTCGCCTTTGCCGGCCGGGCCATGGCAGGGGACGCAGTTAGTGGTGTAGAGCGCCTGGCCCATCGCCACCGACTCCGCGTTGGGTGGGATGGGGTTGACGATGCCGGCGCCCGGCCGCCCGGGCGGCGCCTGATAGAAAACAAACACGCCGGCGGCGAAGAGGGCGAGTGCCGGCACGAGGCTGCGCGGTGACAGTCCATTCGGCTGCGGCGCGCGGCCGGTGATATGGCCGGCGGCAAAGGCAAACAGCACGGCGCTGGCCAACAGCAACCCGCCGGTCACGCGGTTCCACGGGAAGACGGTCGTCGGAGCGGCCGCGGCGTTGGCAACGCTCACGTCAAAGTTGGCGAAGACATCAAACTTGTCCGGCCGGCGCACCACGGCCTGCACCTGCCAGACGTCGGGCAGGCTCAGGTACGCGCCGCGGATGGAGTATACGCCCGCGCTCTGTTCGGTCAGCACGGCCTCGCTGGGCGCCATGCCGGCCGTTGTGGGCGTAAAGCGCAAAACGACTTCCCTGGCGCCGGTGACCGGTTGGCCGCCCGAGGCCGCGCGCAGGGTGAACGTATTCAGCCCAATCCGGCCGGGCGAGATGCTCAGGGTGAGATTGAGATCGTCAGCCACGGCCGTGCGGCGGATCTCGGGCGCGCTGGAGGCGGTGCGCGCCGGGGGCAGGGAGGTGAACAACCCCACGCTGAGCAGCACCGCGGCGCCCAAGGTCACCTCACTCGTGACGCTGCGGCGGAACCAGGCCAGCACGCCGCTGCCCTGGCTGGCCTTTTTGGCCTGCCGCACTCGTGGCGTGACCCACAGCAAGTTCCCCGCCCCGAGCAGCAGCATGGGCGCGGCCAGGGCCAGCTTGACCAACAGGGTGCGCCCGTACAGCGTGCCGGTGAGTGCTTCCCAAGTGCCCAGGCGCAGGACCGCCATGTAGATGCCGGTCAGGGTGAGGCTGGCTACGCTCACCAGCGCCAGCGCCGAGAAGCGCGGGAGCATCTGCGCCGTGAGGGGCCCGCCCGGCGGCTGGCCCTGGCCCT
>CAYUYN010000422.1:0-3813 GCA_964449185.1 uncultured Anaerolineales bacterium
CCCTTCACCACCCTCCGCACCGAAGGCGCCCTGCTCCTCGCCGACCGCCTTTCTGGGGCTGCTTCCAGGAATTTGACATACTGATGCCACTATGATATGCTTTGATGCATGCGAACCACCATCCGAATTGACGAAACGTTGCTTCAAGACGCCAAGCATCTCGCTGTGCGCACAGGGCGAAGCCTGACCGCTGTGATTGAAGACGCCCTACGCGAGGCACTGGCACGGCAGCGGGCAGCCGCACCGCGCCAGCCGGTGGAATGGGTCACCGTGGGAGGCCAGGGGTTGCGCCCAGGCGTGGACCTGGACGATTCGGCCAGCCTGCTTGACCTGATGGAAGCGCCTGACCATGATCCTGGCTGACGTCAACGTGCTGGTTTACGCCCATCGCGAGGATGCGCCGCGCCACGCCGCTTATCGGCAGTGGCTGGAGGAACTGGTCAACGGCGACCAGGCTTATGGCATGTCGGACCTGGTGCTGAGCGGGTTCTTGCGCGTGGTGACCCACCCGCGCGTCTTCAACCCTCCGAGCCAACTGGCCGAGGCGTTGGCCTTCGCCCAACTGCTGCGCGGGCAGCCCAATGCTGTGCCGATCGCGCCTGGGCCGCGGCACTGGGATATCTTTGCCAGCCTATGCCAGGTGGCCGGGGTGAAGGGCAACCTGGTGCCCGATGCCTACCTGGCCGCCCTGGCGATTGAATCCGGCAGCGAGTGGGTGACCACCGACCGTGACTACAGCCGCTTCCCGGGGCTGAAATGGCGCCACCCCCTGGATGACTAACCGGCGCCTCCGCTCCCCCTTCGCCACCCACCGCACTGAAGGCGCCTTGCTTCCCGCCGATCTCCTCCAGCGCGTGTGGCCAGCGACGCGGACTTGGCCCGACTGACGCCAGAGAGCTATCACCTCTCCAGCGAGAAGCTGGCCAAGGCCATCAGCCGCTCGTGGAACCGGCTGCAAGGGGCGTGGGCAGCGTTTCGCGAGGCATGGGAAAAGTTGTCAGAAGGCGACCCGGCTACCACGGTGACGCGAGAGCGTTGGCTGAAGCCGGTGCTGCAGGAGCTGGGCTATGGCCGCCTGGCTTAGCGCCGTTTGTCTTCCTCTACGCGCTCGGCTTTGGGTATACGGCCGCGCTCGGATTTTGGCAGAGCGACCCACAGCGCCTGCGCCAGCGCAAGAGTAAGAGCGAGAGCGCCGAACCAGCGGAATAGAAAATTACAGGGGGAACAAAATGCCGGGCGTCGCCCGGCATTTTGTTCCCCCCTTTAGTCAACCAGCTCGTCGGCGTAAGCCCACAAAGCCGGCGTGCCGCCGGTGTGCCAGAAGAGCACGGTCTCGTCGCGGCGGATGACGCGCCGGCGCACGAGGTCAAGCATGCCGGCGGCGGCGCGGCCGGTGTAGACCGGGTCGAGCAGAATGCCCTCGGTGAGGGCGAACATGCGAATGGCCTCGCGCTCCGCGGCCCCCATGACCCCGTAGCCGCCCCCCAAATAATCCGCGTTGACGCTGATGGCGTCGGGCAGATACGTCCACGGCTGGCCCAGCAAAGCAGCGGTCTCGGTGGCCAGGCCGGCCACCCGCGCCTGAAGCGCCGCGCGCTCTTCGTCGATGCTGATGCCCAAAATCTCGCCGTCAAAGCCCTGGCCAACGCCACGCAGCCCCGCGCCCGCCACCAGCCCGGCCTGGGTGCCGCCCGAGCTGCTGGCCACCACGATGCGGTCGAAGCGCACCCCGCCGGCCTGGGCCTGTTCCAGCAGCTCGGCCATGGCCAGGGCATAGCCGGCCGCGCCGAGCGGCGTGGAGCCGCCCAGCGGGATGGCATAGGGCAAACGCCCGGCGGCGCGCTCGGCGGCGGTTTGCGCGTCCAGAACCGCCTCGCGGGTCTCGTCGCCGGCCCACACCACCTGCGCGCCCAGCAGGTGATCGAGCAGTAAGTTGCCGGTGGCAGAGGGCGGTTTATGGCCGCCCAAAACCAGAATGCAGCGCAGCCCGAGCCGGGCGGCAGCCGCCGCCGTCTGCCGGCAGTGATTGGACTGTGGGCCGCCCACGGTGAGCACGGTGTCGCATTTGCGCTGGAGCGCCTCGGCCATCAGGAACTCCAGCTTGCGCGTCTTATTGCCGCCGCCGGCCAACCCGGTCTGGTCATCGCGCTTGATCCACAGCCGCGGGCCGAGAGACTGCGTTAGATTAGCTAACGGCTCCAAAGGGGTGGGGAGGTGGGCGAGCGGGAGGCGGGGGAGAGACATGTATGTGAGTGTGTGGGTATGTGGGTGTGTGAGTGTAGATACCCACACACTCGCACACCCACACACTGCCTTACGGCGTTATCGGCCTCAGCAGCAGCGCCGCGCGCGTGGCCTGGTCGTCGGTGAGGCCGAGGTCGGTCTCGGTCTGGACGAGGTAGGGGCGCAGGCTGCCCATGTCGTCATCGTCGTCGAGGATGACGAAGTCGTCGACCTCCGGGTGCTCGTCGAGCCATTGGCCGATCTCGTCGCCGCGCCGGATGCCGATGGGCGCGGTCAAGTCGAGATAGCTCAGATCGTCGGTGACGCCGGCCACCGGGGCCGTGACGCCCCAGCCCTGGAGCAGGCCGGTGATCTCGCCCTGGTCCTGGCTGCGCCAGGTGCTGCTGACCACCAGCGCGGCCTGGGTTTCGGCGGCCAGCCGGTTGAGCCGCGCCACGCAGGCCGGGTCGGCCTGGTCGCCCAGCCGCTGCGACCCCAGGTTGATGAGCACGCCTTCGATGTCAACGAAGATGATCTTCATGTCGCGCTTCCTCCCGCGTATGCCTAATCTACAACCCTTGTTCCACAGCCGCCCGCGTGGCACGCCGCCCGCGCCGCCGCATGAGGTCCAGCACGCGCGGCAGCAGGCGCGTGTACAGTTTATACAGAGTCGGCGAAGGGGCATAGTCCCAGGCGCCCAGGTGGCGCACCACCTGCCCCCCGAAGCCTTCCTTGAATTTCCACACGCCCCACAGAGGGTCGCTCTCGATAAAGTCGTCGGGCGCGCCCCAGAAGTCATAGGTCTCACAGCCCTGCGCGCGCGCCCAGCGGATGGCCTCCCACTGCAGCAGGTGGTTGGGCATCTTTTCGCGGTGGGCGGCGCGGCTCATGCCATACATATACCAGGCCGTGCGCGCAAACGCGAACACCACCAGCGCGCTGACCGGCTCGCCCTCCACCTCGGCCAACAGGGGCTGCGCCAGCCCGGCCGCCATAAAGCGCCCCCAGGCCTCTTGATAATACTCCTGGCCGCGGATAACGAAGCCATCGCGCACGGAGGTCTCCGCATACAGGCGGTAGAGCAGGTCCAGGTCGGCCGGGCCGCCGGGCCGCACGCGCACCCCCTTGCGCTCGGCCAGGCGGATGTTATAGCGCGTCTTCTGCTTCATCGCCGCCAGCAGGCCGGCCTCGCCGCCGCGCAGGTCCAGCGTGACGGTGTTGCGGAACTGCACCTGGTCGGGCGAGAACACCCAGCCGCGCCGGGCCAGCTCGGCTTGCAGCGCCGCGCCGGTGGCCTGGGGCCGCTCGCGGCCTGGCTCCCCGGCCGCCAGGGGCACGTCCGGGTCGATCTTAATGAAGAGCGCGCGCTCGCGGCGGGCCAGGCCTTGCAGGGTGTCGAGCACCGTGGCCCGGGCGGCCGGGTCGTCCCAGTGGAGCAGGGGGCCTTTGGGCACGTACAACACCGTGGCCGCGCGGGCGGCGGTACGCGCCAGCACCTGCGCGGCCGCGGGGCCGGCGCTCGTATCCCACGCCAGGCGGCGCGGGCGCCAGCCATAGCGCGCCTTGAACTCCCCCCACTTCCAGCTTTGC
>CAYUYN010000423.1:0-3809 GCA_964449185.1 uncultured Anaerolineales bacterium
TGGACGCCCATGCTCTCGTATACCTGGCGCTGGAGCCGGCCGGCGAGAGCGCGCCCATTCATGGGCCGGGCGTCGCTATCGAGCAAATCGTGGAACTCGGGGTGGGGCAATGACCGGAAACCAAGTTCTCACGGTCGCCGAGAACGCCCCGGCCTCGATCTTCCTGGGCGGGCCAGACATGCGCGGCTTTATCTTGCCCCAGATGTATCCAGCCTACCAGGACGCAGCCCGCTTCCAGGTGGTGTCGCTCGCGGCCGAGTGGGAAGACATCAAACGCCAGGTCATGCAATACCGGCCCGAGGCGCTGGTGATCGAGGCCAGTGTCGCGCCGGGGCCCGATCTCTTGCGTGACTTCCTGAACCAACTCGTGGGCACCGTGGCGATTGTCATCCTGCCCACCGCCTGGGCCAAGTTCCAGGGGCAATTCCAAGGCGTGCAGACCAGCGTGCGCGGCGTGCATTTGTCGCCGGTCAATTGGGCGGCCGTCGCCAGCGCCACCTACAGCGCGGTGGCTACCGAGCGGGCGCGCACGGTTACTACATCGCCCGCCGCAAGCGTGCACCAGCCCAATGGGTTGAGCGGGCCGGGCACAACGTCTGTGGTCGGCACCCGCACGATCGCCTTTACCAGCTTCGCCGGTGGCACGGGCAAGAGCACGATTGCCGAGGCGATGGCGTTGGACCTTGCCCGGCAACACATCAAGACGCTGCTGTGTTCGTTCAACTCGCCGGCAGCCGCGGTGGGGCACATGGGCCAGAACCTGCACTTCAGCCCCAACGCGACCGAGTGGCTGAATCGCCCGACGGTTGATGGTTTCCTTGCCTCACTGCAACACCCGCGCGGGCTGGATGACCTGGACTTGATGTTGGCGCCGGATGACCCGCATGTGCTCGCGCACGCCAATGGCCGGAAGGCGGAAGAGCCCAACAGCATCCGTAATCTGATCTTCGCCGCCTACTCGTTCAACTATGGCGCGATCCTGCTCGACTTGCCGCCCTTCGCCGACTCGATGTGGGCGCTGCAGGGACTGCTGGCGGCCAACGTCGCCCTGCTGGTGTGCCGGCCCACCCTGCACGACCAGTTCGCAGCGATCCACGCCTACCGGCTGCTGGGCGAGCAGTTGGCCACTCAGGTGCGCATCCCGCCGGATGCCATCTTCGCCGTCCTCAATTTCACGTCGTCCGAGGACAACATCAATGCCCGAAGCTTCCAAGGTGACATCGCCAAGGTCATCGGACGCTTCCCGCCCATCCTGGAAACGTTTCCCTTTATCCCCAGCCTTGCCCGGTTGCAGAGCCAGGGCGACTCACCGGTGCTGGCGGCCGGGTGCGAGGCTTTCTCGCAGGCCACGCGCAGCCTGTCATCAAAGCTGGTAACCAGGCCGGCGCACCTGGATCTAGACGGCGGCAAGAACGGCCGCGAGAGCACGCTGATCGGTAAGCTGCTGGGCATAACAGTCCGGCTGGGGAGGTAATGACGGTGGAACCTCTTATTGCTTTGCTCGCGGCCCTGACTGCCTTCCTGTTGGGTTACGACCACATCTATCGCCGGCGCCTTCTCCGTTCAGCCATCGCCCGGCGTCTTGAGTCGGCCTTGACGCCGCCGGATGCACTGCTGACCTCTGACCCGCAGAGCCTTGAATATCGCTTGGCTGCGGCAGGATTGCAGACAGATCACCCGAGGCTGGCGTGGTTAGCACTGGCCTGGCTGCCGCCCGCCGCGACCTTGTTGATCGGGCTGGGCGCGGGGTTTCCGATCGCGGTTGCGGGTGGGGCGGCAGTGGTGGCATTGGTGGCGCCGCGCCGGTGGCTGGATGGGCGCGTGAAGCAGCGCGGGCGCCGGATCGATGAGGCCCTGCCGACCGCCTACACGCGGCTGGGCGCGATCCTGCGCGCCAGTCCCGACGTCGCCAGCGCCCTCGGCGAAGTGGCCGCGTCACTGGAAATCGGCGGCGGCCCGACGCCGCTCTCGACAGAATTGCGCCAGGCAGCCCTGGAAGCGGCCTCGGGCGAGATCGGCCGCGAAGAGGCGTTGCGGCGACTCCAGCGCCGCGCGGCCTCGACCAGCCTGGCGAACCTGGGCCTGCTGCTGGAGCGCTTCGAGCAGACAGGCGCGGGGGACGGCGGTCGCTTCTACGCCGCCTTCGACACGGCCGCGCAGAACGTCCAGGGCATCCTGGAGGCGCGGCAGCGCGCCAAGGCCAAGGCCGCCGAGCAGCTTCAGTCGGCCCGCATCGTGCCGGTGCTGCTGGCCGGCACCATGCTGTTCTTCATGAACGACCCCGGTTTCAAGCTGGCGTTCACGGTGCCCCTGGTGCAGGTCGCTCTGGGCCTCGCGGTGGCGATGATGTACTTCGGGTACACGATCATGGCCGATATCGCGCGGGAGGCGGTGTAGGACATGGAATACCTGATTGCTCTGCTCGTGGCTGCGACCGCGCTGTTGGTCGCCGATCGCCTGCGCCGGGTGCCGGCCAACTACTTCGCCCGCCGGACGCGGGCGGCGTACGAGCCGGCACCTTCTGAGCCGCTGCCGCTACATCGCGGTCTGCTGCAGGGCCTGGCGCCGGTGGCGAAGTACACCCCCGCCGGCTGGGTTAGGGCGGTAGGCCGGCAGCTTTATTGGGCGCAACTTGGGGGGCGATGGGGTGGGTGGAGCGTGACCGAAGTCGTCGCGCTGCACATCGCCGCTATCCTGGGGAGCACGCTGTTCGCGGTGCTGCTGGCGCCAACGGATATCGCCATGATCTGCGCATTGGCGCTAGCTGGACCCTTCGTGCTTAACCTGTTCACCTTGCGGTCGCCGGCGCGGCGGGTGCATCGCCAGGTGCAGGCGGAACTGCCCGAGCTCGTGGCGCTGCTGGCCGCCGAGGTCGCGGCGGCGACCACGCTCGACGAAGCCCTGGCCCGGCTTTCGCGCGGCAGTGGGTTGGGTGCGGCCTGGATCCGGCGAGCACTGACCGGGGCAGTGGGCGAGGCGCTGTTTACCCAGCAGGGGCATGCCGGTGCACTGTTGCGAGAGGCCCAGGAGTCGGGCGACGACAACTTGATCGCCCTGGCCATCAACCTGGACAAGATCAAGCAGCGCGGCACCGGTGCGCAGGAGTTACTCGCGCAGGCCGCCCGTTCCGCCGCGGCGCGCTACGTCTCGGAGGCGCACATCCGGGCGGAGAAAGTGGGCAGCGAAATCATCCTTCCGATGGTGGCGTTCTTCTTCCTGCCTTACGTGGTGGTGTTACTGCTCGTGCTGGGCGCGCCGCTGCTCAGCGGTGTTCTGGCTCCTTGAGCCAGTGGCGAGGGCTATCTCATGGAACAAGCTGTGCGGATCGTGATGGATGGGCTTATGTACCTGACAAACGGCCTACTGGTGCTTGGCTACTTCCTGGTCGAGCGGCTGGCGCACCTGACCGCGTTCGCATCCGCCCTGGTCATTGCGGGCACCTTCGACCGGTTGATTCAGAGCCAGGCTGTCTTTGCACCTCGACGGTACGAGGCCGGGGCTGTGCGGCCCTCGCAGGTGCCGCGCACGGCCCAGGTGATCACCGGTCTATCTATCGGCCTGTGGCTGATTGCGACCTGGTCGTTGCAGTCGCTGGTCCCGGCCATCGGCGCGGCGATGTGGGTGGCAAGCCTTGGTGCGCTGCTGGTGATGCCGCAGCAACGATGGTCGCTGCTGTGGAGCAGCAAGGCCTATCTCATCCTGTACAGCCTGGCAGTGATCGGGTTTCGGTTGTACCTGTGGCAGGCAGCCCGCGTGTCACCTCAGGCGCTGGCGGAGGTCTTTGGCGGCTCCGAGCCGGCCGCCCGTGT
>CAYUYN010000424.1:0-3769 GCA_964449185.1 uncultured Anaerolineales bacterium
CCCAGTCGGTCATCCAGCAGTACCTGGCCACGGTGCGGCCCATGCACCTCGAGTTTGTGGAGCCTTCCAAACGCTACGCCGATGTCATCCTCCCCGAGGGCGGCTATAATGAAGCCGCGATGGGGATGGTGACCGCGCGCATCCAGATGCTGCTCCAGTAGCCGGCCCCGAACACCGCCGGGCGCCCGCTCCCCCGCTGCCACCTGCCCTTATGCTAATCCATCGCCGCCTCCGGCGCTTTCTGCGCCGCCACTGGGTGGATCGCCACCCCGAGCACTTCCGCTGGGTGGCGCGCCTGCTCAAGCGCCTCTACCCCCACCGCCGCCTGCCCGGTCTGCCCGTGGTCTTGCGCATCCTGCACCGCTGGCTGGTCCCGCGCCGTCTCTACGAACAGGGCCGCCTGGCGCCCGTCGACCTGCCCATGCGGCTGCGCGTTGGCGATGCCATCCAGGCCGAGATTTACTACCAGGGCTGCTTCGAGCCGGAGCTGGTGCCCTGGTTCCAGCGCTTTATCCAGCCTCGGGCCACCGTGTTGGATGTCGGCGCGCACTGCGGCCAGTTTGCCCTCATCGCCAGCCAAAGCCAGCCCGGGGTGCAGGTGCTGGCCTTCGAGCCGGATGGCGACAACGCGGCCGACCTCGAGCACAACCTCACGGCCAATGGCCTGCGCAACGTGCAGGTGCGCCGGGTGGCGGTAGCCGACCGCGGCGGCCAACTGCCCCTATACAGCGATGACGAAACCTTTGGCTTCTCCGACCACTCCCTGGCGCGCGGCGCCACGGTGTTTACCGGCCGCGTCGAAACGGTCGAGGCCATCGTACTGGACAGCCTGCTCGCCGAGCTTGAGCAGCCGGTGTGCCTGATCAAGATGGACATCGAGGGCGCGGAGCTGCTGGCCCTGCGCGGCGCGCAGCGCTTGTTGGCCGCCCACCAGCCCGCGCTCTTGTTGGAGGTCGACGCGCGTTGGATGAGCAACTTCGGCTTGCAGCCCGAGGCGCTGCGCGCCTGGCTGGCCGAACAGGGCTACGGCTGTTGGGCCATCGATGAGCACGGCCGCCTTCAGCCGGTCGTGAGCGGGGCCGCGGCTTGCTCGGCCAACTGGGTGGCGCTGCCTGCCCGCCTGAGTCGGGATCACTGAGACATGGCGACGACGCGTTATGCCGGCCTCACCGCACTGGTTCTGGTGCCGGGCCTGGTGCGCCGTGCGTTCCCCGCCATCCTCTGGTATGCTTCCGAGCCAGCATACCCATTTGACACGCCCCTGCCCTTGGTCGAATACGTGCGCGCCCACTTTCGGCCGGTGGCCCGGGCCGCCGACAAGGTAATTTACGCACCGGCCCCGGCTCCGTAAGCGGGCGCGACTAACTGCCATGCAACCACTTAAGACCTTTGGCAATACCGCGCTGGCGGCCATCGGCCGGTTGCCTTACTTTCGCGGCAAGGGCCTGCTGGCCCTGGCCGTCATGCGCCTGTGCCAGCCGGCCCAGCCCCTGACCCTCCGCATGCCCAACGGCTGCCGCCTGCTGGTCTACAATGACGGCACCGGCCAATACCTGATCACCTATTGGATCGGCAAGTACGAGCGCGAGACGGTGCCCGTGTTTCTGGCCTGTGTCAGCCAGCTTGCGCCCGGCGAGGTGGTGATCGACATCGGGGCCAACGTGGGCTTCTACACCGTGCTGGCCGGCGGCGCGCTGCGCCCCCACCCCGACCGCCAGATCCACGCCTTTGAGCCTAACCCGGTGGCCTTCAAGCTGCTGCAGGACAATCTCCAGCAGAATGGCTTCAAGAACGTGAGCACCTTCCCCCAGGGCGTGGCCGACCGCGACGGACACCTGCGCTTCTACATGGACCAGGCGCATTCCACCATGGGCTCGCTGCGGCCGCTGAACTGGCGCGACCTAACCGAGAGCATCGAGGCGCCGGTGGTCACCCTCGACCAGCACCTGGCCCAGCACCCCGCGCTCCGCGCCGGGCTGATCAAGGTGGACATCGAGAGCGCCGAGCTCTGGGCGCTGCGGGGCGCCCGCCGTGTGCTCGAGCACCATCAGCCCTTCGTCTTATATGAAGAGTATGCGCCGACCTTCGAAGCCTTTGACTATACGGCCGCCGACCTGCGCGCGTATCTGCGCGGCCTCGGCTATGCGCTGTATGCGCTGGGGCCCAACGGGCCGCGCCTGACGGCGCCGGAGGCGGACACAGCGAGCGGCCCCTGGCAGAACGTGCTGGCCGTGCCCCCCGGCCGCGCGCTGCCCACGGAGCGCGCCTGGCCCGCCGGATGAAACGCACCTCACGCGTCCTGGGCGGCACGCTGGCGAGCGTGCTGCAAATGCTGGTGGCGGTCGCCCTGCAGATCGTGCTCATGCCCCGCATCCTGGCGATGGCCGGCCAGGCCACCGCCGGCGCCTACGCCATCCTGATGCAGATGGTGGGCTACCTGGCGCTGGCCGACCTGGGCATTTCCACGGCGCTGGGACGCTCGCTCAGCCAGGCCACCCAGGACCGGCGCCGCTTCGACGAACTGCTCAGCGGCGGCCTGGTCATGCTGTTGGCGCTGGGCGTGGCGTACGGCCTGCTGGCCGTGGTGCTGGCCTTTGTCCAAGGGCCGCTGTTCCACTTCCCCGAGCCCCTGGCCCAAGAGGCGCGGACCGCGATGCTCCTGCTGGGCGCGTGGGGCCTGCTGCGTTTCCCGCTGAGCATTTTTAACACCGCGCTGATCGCCAATCAAGACCTCACCTGGCCGCCAGTGGTGGGGCTGGTGGCGAACGTGGCGCGCATGGTCTTTGCGCTCTACGCCGTGGAGGCCGGCTGGGGCCTGGTGGGCCTCAGCGCCGCCAACATCCTGGCCGAGGTCATCCTGGCGGTCGTGCTCACGGGCCGCTTCCTGCGCGTACAGCGCGCGTGGTCGTTCACCCGCCGCGGGCTGGCCTGGCCCAGCCTCAAGCCCCAGATCGATTTTGGTCTGCGCGCGTTTTGGGGCAACCTGGCCGGGCGCGTGATCTTCTCGACCGACAACCTGGTCGTGGGCGGCCTGTACGGGCCAGCCGTCACCAGCGTGTACTACAATACGCAGACCCCCGTGAGCATGGGCTACAACCTGCTTTTCCGGCTGGCCGACAATGCCGCGCCCGGCATCAACGAGCTGTGGAGCCAGGGCGCCTGGCACACCCTGCGCGATGTCTTTCTGCGGCTCCAGCGGCTCACCCTGCTGCTGGCCGCGCCGGTGGTCATCGGCGGCTGGTTCTACCTGGGCACCGTGGTCACGATCTGGGTCGGCGCGCGGCAGTACGCCGGGCCGTGGCTGGCCCTCTGGCTCGCGCTGTTTGCGGGGCTGGCCACGGTGGGCTACGTGCCCCAGGTGTTCGTGTATGCCGGCGGCGACATCCGCCGCTTCAGCCAGCTCATTGTGATCGAGTCGGTGGCCAACCTGGGCCTCTCCCTGATCTTGGGCGCCTGGCTGGGCCTGCACGGCGTGGCGCTGGCCACCACCCTGACGCACATCCCCCTCGTCTTCTATGTGCAGCGGCGCGTTCACCACGACCTGGGCATCGGTTGGCGCGAGTGGGCCAGGCGCACGGTGCGGCCGGCGGTGCTGGCCGGTATCCCCACCTTCTTAGCCGCCGCGCTGCTGTCTCGCCTGGCGCCGCCGCAGACCTGGTTGGGTCTGGCCGCCCACGGCAGCATTCTCGGTCTGGTCCACCTGCTGAGCAGCTATGCCCTCGGGCTGGCGGCCCCAGACCGGGCTGCCATCGCTGCCTCCGATGTCGAG
>CAYUYN010000425.1:0-3764 GCA_964449185.1 uncultured Anaerolineales bacterium
GGACAGTGCATTCCGGGCTGACCCTGGTCTTACTGACCACTCACCACTAACCACTGACCACCCCTACGGAGGATAGCATGGCTGAAATTCAAGGCATTGGCCACTCCCGCAAGCGCGTCGAAGATGCGCGCTTCCTGCAGGGCCGCGGCAACTACGTCGACGACATCAAGCTGCCCGGCATGTTGTATCTGGACATTGTTCGCAGCCCCTACGCCCACGCCAAGATCCTAAAGATCGATACCGAGAAGGCCCTGGCCACACCCGGTGTGTTGGCCGTCATCACCGGCGAAACGCTCAAGCAGTTCAACGTCCACAACATGCCGACGCTGATGAGCGATACACAGATGGTGCTGCCGCTGGACACGGTGAAGTACCAGTACCAGGAAGTGGCCGGCGTGCTGGCCACCTCGCGCTATGCCGCGGCCGACGGCGTGGCGGCCGTGGACGTGGACTACGAGCCGCTGCCGGTGGTGGTGGACCCGTTCAAGGCGCTGGAGCCCGGCTCGCCCAAGGTGCGCGACGACAAGGACAGTAACCACATCTGGCACTGGGAGTGGGGCGACAAGGCCGCCACCGAGCAAGACTTCCAGAACGCCGAGGTCACGGTCAAGCAGGATATTTACCTCCCCCGCATCCACGTCGCCTCCATCGAAACCTGCGGCTGCGTGGCCAAGTGGGACGCCATCGACAAGCACCTGACCCTGTATATGACCACCCAGGCCCCGCACGCCATCCGCACGGTGGTGGCGCTGGTGACCGGCCACCTGGGCCTCTCGGAAGAGAAGATCCGCGTTATCTCGCCCGACATTGGCGGCGGCTTTGGCGGCAAGGTGCCGGTGTACCCCGGCTACGTCATCGCCGTGGCGGCCTCCATCGTCACCGGCGCGCCCGTCAAGTGGATCGAAGACCGCACCGAGAACCTGGCCGCGGACTCGTTCGCACGCGACTACCACATCACCGCCGAGCTGGCCGCCCAGAAGGATGGCACGCTGACGGCCGTGCGCGTCAAGACCGTGGCCGACCACGGCTACACGGATGCGGCCGCCAACCCGTCCAAGTTTCCGGCCGGGCTGTTCCACATCTGCACCGGCTCGTACGACTTCAAGCACGCCTTTGTGGAAGTGGATGGCGTCTACACCAACAAGCCCCCGGGCGGCATCGCCTACCGCTGCTCGTTCCGCGTGACCGAGGCCGTCCACACCATCGAGCGCATGGTCGACCTGCTGGCGCACGAGATCGGCATGGATCCGGCCGAATTCCGGATGAAGAATTTCCTGACGCCCGACCAGTTCCCGTATAAGTCGGCGCTCGGCTGGGAATATGACAGCGGCGACTACCCCCGTGCCCTGCGCAAGGCCATGGACATGATCGGCTACGAGGCGCTGCGCCAGGAGCAGAAGGAGAAGCGCGCGCGCGGCGAGTTCATGGGCATTGGCATCTCGTCCTTCACCGAGATCGTCGGCGCCGGGCCGTCCAAGGACTTCGATATCCTGGGCATCAAGATGTTTGACTCGTGCGAGATCCGGGTCCACCCCACGGGCAAGGCCATCGCCCGGTTTGGCACCAAGAGCCAGGGGCAGGGCCACGAGACCACCTACGCCCAGATCATCGCCGAGGAGCTGGGCATCCCCGCCGAGCACATCAAGGTGGAAGAGGGCGACACCGACACCGCCCCCTATGGCTTGGGCACCTACGCCAGCCGCAGCACCCCCGTGGCCGGCGCCGCCGCGGCCCTGGCCTCGCGCAAGATCCGCGACAAGGCCCGCAAGCTGGCCGCCCACCTGCTGGAAGCGGCCGAGGAAGACCTGGAATGGGAACAGGGCAAGTTCTTCGTCAAGGGCTCGCCCGACCGCTCCAAGTCCATCCAGGAGATCGCCTTCGCCGCCTACACCAATCACCCCCAGGGCATGGAAGCCGGCCTGGAGGCGGTCAACTACTACGACCCGCCCAACCTGACCTTCCCCTTCGGCTCGTACATCGCCGTGGTGGACATCGACCGCGGCACCGGCCAGGTGCGCGTGCGGCGCTTTGTGGCCGTGGACGACTGCGGCACCCGCATCAACCCGATGATCGTCGAAGGGCAGATCCACGGCGGGCTGAGCATGGGCTTCGCGCCGGCCCTGCTGGAAGAAATCCAGTACGACGAGCACGGCAACATCTACGGCGCGACGTTTATGGACTACATGGTGCCCACGGCCGTGGAGACGCCCAACTGGGAAGTGGGCGAGACGGTGACCCCGTCGCCGCATCACCCCATCGGCGCCAAGGGTGTCGGCGAGTCGGCCACGGTCGGCGCGCCGGCCGCCATCGCCAACGCGGTGGTGGACGCCCTCTGGCACCTGGGCGTGCGGCATGTGGACATCCCCATGACCCCGCCTAAGGTGTGGGCCATCTTGAAGGAGAAGGGCGCGGTGCTCGAAGAGTGACGACGGACGACGGACGACGATGGAAATCAGATGTCGGAGGTCGGAAGTCAGACGACGGACGACGGACCTTTGTGATAGGCGGATAACGAAATACGGAATATGCAATACGCCATACGCCGGTCCGTAAGCACCCTATGACCCACTTCTTACAACAGGCCGCCGAGCTCCAGCGCGACGGCATGCCCTTTGCCCTGGCTACCGTCGTGCGGGCCGAGCGGCCCACGTCGGCCAAGCCGGGGGCCAGGGCCATCATCACAGCCGATGGCCGGCTGGAGGGTTGGGTCGGGGGCAGTTGCGCCCAGCCCACCGTCATCCGCGAGGCCCTGGCCGCGCTAAAGGAGGGGCAGCCGCGCTTTCTGCGGCTGTGCCCGCCCGAGCGCCTGGGCCAGGCCCCGCAGTCGGGCGTGGTGGAGGTGGCGCTGACCTGCATCAGCGGCGGCACCCTGGAGGTCTACATAGAACCGCATCTGCCGCGCCCCCTGCTGGTGGCCATTGGGCATCTGCCGGTGGTGGAGGCGTTGGCGACCCTGGGCAGCGGGCTAAACTACACCGTGGCCGTCGTGGGGCTTGACGCCACCCGCGAGCGCTTCCCGCTGGCGGCGCACGTCCTCAACGGCCTCGACTTCGCCCAACTGCCGCGGTCGTCCGAGACCTACGTGGTGGTGGCCTCGCACGGCAACTACGACGAAGACGCGCTGGAGTGGGCGCTGGGCACCGATGCGGCCTACGTGGCCCTGGTGGCCAGCCCCAAGCGCGGCGAGTCCGTGCGCAAGTACCTGGCCGAGAGCGGGGTCCCGGCCGACCGGCTGAGCCGCCTGAAGTGCCCGGCCGGGCTGGACCTGGGCGCCGGCAGCCCCGAGGAGATCGCGCTGAGCATCCTGGCCGAGATCGTCCAACTGCGGCGCCAGCCCCAGCAACAGCCGGCCGCGCCCCAGGCCGCCGAGGCCGCGGCGCCCGCCGAACCCGCGGAGGCCATCGACCCGGTGTGCGGCATGACGGTGGAGATCGCCACGGCGCGCTACACCTATGCGTACGCGGGCCAGACGTACTACTTCTGCGCCCCCGGCTGCCAGCGCTCGTTCTCGAAGGAACCGGAGAAGTACCTGGCATAGGCCTAGGTGATTACCCACCAGGTTTACGACTCGGTTGGACCTAACCCAAGCCGTCGGCCTGTCACTGCCCTGTAGGAGCGCCTTCCAGGCGCGATCACCTTGTCCTGCCCAAGGGGTCGCGCCTGGAAGGCGCTCCTACCCAACGCAGAGACGCAAAAAGCGGGGTGGCAGGTCGCGCGCAAGCCGCGACAGCCACCCCGCTTCCTGTTTCGCTAGCGCCGCACGA
>CAYUYN010000426.1:0-3756 GCA_964449185.1 uncultured Anaerolineales bacterium
AGGGCGGGCCGGGCGCGAACGGCGCGCCGAGCGGCGACCTGTTCCTGCAAATCGAGGTCGACCCGGATGCGCGCTTCGAGCGGCGCGGCGACGACCTGTATACCGATGTCCCGGTGGACTTCTACACCGCGGCGCTGGGCGGCGACGTGCCCGTGCCCACCCCGGACAGCAGCGTGTCCCTGAAAATCCCGGCGCGCACCAATACCGGGCAGACCTTCCGGCTGCGCGGCAAGGGCATGCCGGTGCTCAACGGTGCCGGCCGCGGCGATCTGTACGCTCGCGCGAAGATCGTGCTGCCCGACAACCTGAGCGACGCCGAGATCGCCGGCCTGGGCGAGCTGGCTCAGCAGCGCGGGCGGCCGACGACTTAAGTTATTGTAGAGGGCACCATGCCACAGGTATTCGATACCCCCCTCAACACCACCGACCAAAGCCTGGACCGCGTGCTGGCTGCCGGCCTGCCGGTGGCCCTGGTCTTTGTGGATGGACCGAGCGGCCTGGACGAAACCCTCAACCGCCTGGCCAGACAAAACGCCGGCAAGATTTTGCTGGTGAAGGTCAATGCCCGCGAGAACCCTGAGAGCGCGCGGCGCTACCAGGTGCGGGCCAGGCCGGCCCTGGTGGTCATACGCAACCAGGAGGCGGTCAGCCGGGCCGAGCCGGCGACCCCGGCCGACCTGGAACAGCATGTCGCTTACCTGCTGGGCCAGGGCCCCAAGCCCCAGCAGTCCGCGCCGGCCGCGCCGAGCGCTGACGCCAACGGCACGTCCACGGCGGCGGGCACGCCCCTGACCGTCACCGACGCCACCTTCGACGAGCAAGTGCTGCGCTCGCCCCTGCCGGTGCTCATCGACTTCTGGGCACCGTGGTGCGGCCCCTGCCACATGGTGGCGCCGACCGTGGACAAGCTCGCCAGGGAACTCCAGGGGCGTCTGCGCGTGGTCAAGCTCAACGTGGACGAGAACCCCCGCGTGGCGGGCCAATACGGCGTGCAGAGCATCCCGACCATGATGGTCTTCAAGCACGGCCAGATCGCCGACCGCTGGATGGGCGCCCAGCCCGAAGCCGCGATTAGGGCGCGGGTGCAGAAGGCGCTGGGGTAAGACGTAACGAGTGAGAAAAGCCGCTGGGCCCGATGCCAACCCACTTACGCCTTCTCACGCGCGCCCTCCTGGCGCTGGGCCTGCTCTGCGTCCAGGCGCTGACCCTCACCGGCCCCGGAACGTCCGCCGCGACCGTGCCCCTCGCTGCCGCCGCTGCACCCACTCCCACGTTTAGCAGCGCCGACGGCCTGCTCGTGGCCCACGTGTACTTCAGCGACCTCGCTGACCTCCACGACTTGGTCACCCACTATGACGCCACCGAGTTTGTGGATCATCAGGCCGGCTTCGTGGAGCTGCTGCTCCTGCCCGCCGAGCGCCAGGCCCTGCTGGCCGCCGGCTATCGCGTGGAGATTGACAAGGCGCGTACGGCCCTGCTCAACCAGCCGCGCTTGAACCTGCCCGCGCAGGCCAATGGCATCCCCGGCTACGAATGCTACCGCACGGTCGAAGAGACCTATGCCGCCCTGGCGCAGATCGCGGCCGACCAGCCCAACCTGGCCACCTGGATCGACATCGGCGACAGTTGGGACAAGGCCACCGCCGGCGGCCCGCCCGGCTATGACCTGCGCGTGTTGATCCTGACCAACCAAGCCCTCCCCGGCCCCAAGCCGGTGTTCTTCCTGATGGCCGCCCTCCACGCGCGCGAGTACAGCACCGCCGAACAGGCCACGCGCTACGCCGAGTACCTGGCCGCCAACTATGGTTTTGACCCCGACGTCACCTGGCTGCTGGATCACTTCGAGGTGCACATCCTGCCGCAGGCGAACCCCGACGGCCGCAAGCTGGCCGAGGGCGGGCTGCCGCACCGCAAGAACACCCACCCCGCCCCGGTGACCTGTCAGTCGTGGTACCTCATCTATCACCAGGGCATCGACCTCAACCGCAACAGCACCTTCCAGTGGGGCGGCGTCGGCTCGAGCAGCGACCCCTGCTCCCAGACCTACCGCGGCACGTCGGCGGCCTCCGAGCCGGAGACCGCCGCCATCGAGGCCTACGTGGGCGCGCTCTTCCCCGACCAGCGCGACCCGGCGCCGGACGATGCCAGCGGCGTTTTTATCACCCTGCACAGCTACGGCGGAATGGTTCTATACCCGTGGGGCGCCACTGGCAGCCCGGCGCCCAATGCCGCTGACTTGCAGACCCTCGGCCGCAAGTTCGGCTTCTACAACCGCTACAAAGTCTGCCAGTCAGGCGCGGTCGGCTGCCTGTACCCCACCAGCGGCACGACGGATGACTGGGCCTATGGGCAAATGGGCGTGGCCGCCTACACCTTTGAGATGGGCGCCAACTTTTTTCAGGACTGCGCCACCTTTGAGGAAGACATTTGGCCCGCCAACCAGCCGGCGCTGCTGTACGCGCTCAAGGCCGCCCGCCGGCCCTACCAGTCCCCGGCCGGGCCGGAGACTCTCACGGTGACCGTGTCCAGCCCCTCGCTCAGCCCCGGAAGCCTGGTGACGCTCACCGCCGTGGCCGACGATGGCCGCTTTTTCAGCAATGGCTATGGCACGGAAACAACGCAGCCCATCAGCGCGGCCCGCTACAGCCTCGACACGCCCAGTTGGGTGACCGGCACGGTGACGGTCCCGCTATCGTCCGCGGACGGCGCGTTCGACACCAGCGTGGAGGGCCTGACCGTGGTGGTCGATACCACCGGCTGGTCGCCGGGCCGGCACCTGCTCCTGGTGGAGAGCCAGGACAACGATGGCAACTGGGGCGTGCCGGGGGCGGTGTTCATCTCCGTCATCCCGTTGGACTGGGAGCGGCAGTACCTGCCCCTGATCCGGAAGTAAGCGCGCGATGGCGTCCGCGACCACCCACTACCTGACCCTCAACGGCGTGCGCCTGGCCTACGGCGAATGGCCCGGCCGGCCGGGTGCGCCAGCGGTGGTCTGCCTGCCGCACCTCACCGGGCACAAGGGCAGCTTTGCCCACCTGGCGGCGACCCTGGCCCCCGACTACCACGTCTATGCCCTGGATCTGCGCGGCCGGGGCGACAGCGACCGGCCCGCCGACGGTTATGGCTTTGCCGGGCATGCCCAGGACATCGTGGGCGCGGCCGATGCGCTCGGCCTGGGCGCGTTCGCCGTCATCGGCCACTCCTTTGGCGCGACGGCCGCCGTCTACCTGGCCTCGGTGCGGCCCGAGCGGGTGACCGCCCTGGTGCTGCTGGACGGCGGCGCCGACCCCCGGACCGAGATCCTGCAAGCCATGTTCCCCGCCGTCCGGCGGCTGGCGCAAGTCTACCCCTCGCTGGAGGCCTACCTGGCGGCCATGCGGGCGCTGCCCTTATTTCAGCCGTGGAACCCGGCGCTGGAACAGTACTTCCGCGACGACGTGGTCGTTGGTAAGGATGGTTTAGTCACGTCCAAGTCGTCGGTGCCCGCCATCGAGCGCGACCTGGAAATGCACTTCTGGTATTCAATGTGCCTGCACTTCCCGCGCCTGCGCTGCCCGGTGCTCTTCCTCAGGCCCGCGCAGGGCCTGCGCGGCGACCGCGGCCACGTCTTCTCGGAGGCCGAGGCCGCCAACATCACGCGCCACATGCCCGGCTGCCGCCGGGTGGACGTGCCGGGGGTCAACCATTACACGCTGCTGCTGCATGACGCGTCGCCGGCCGTGGCGCCGATCCGCGGGTTCTTGGGTGAAGTCTGCG
>CAYUYN010000427.1:0-3747 GCA_964449185.1 uncultured Anaerolineales bacterium
AGCCTGCCGCGCGGGCTCTCGGGCGGCATGGAGCAGCGCGTGGCCATTGCGCGCGCCCTGGTGCACAACCCCGACGTGCTGCTGCTCGACGAGCCGTTCGGCGCGCTCGATGCGCTCACGCGCGAGCGCATGGGCGCCGAGCTGCTGCGCATCTGGGAAGCGCGCAAGAAGACCGTGGTCTTAGTCACGCACTCCATCCCCGAAGCCCTGCTCCTGGCTGACCGCGTCCTGGTCCTCAGCGCCCGCCCCGGCCAGATCCGCCTGGCCCTGGACGTGCCGCTCCCGCGCCCGCGCCGCCTGGATATGGAGTACAGCCCGGAGTTTGGCGCACTGGCGGGGAGGGTGCGGGGGGCGATAGGCAGTGCGTAGAAAAGCGTATGTGGGTGTGTGCGTGTGGGAGTATGGGGGATCCCCCATACTCCCACACCCCCACACTCCCATACCAAAAACAGGGCCTCCGTTTGGAGACCCTGTTTTAGTTTCGGCTGACTACGCCTGCGCCACCGGCGCCGGCCGCGGCTTGCGCACCCGCCGGACAATGACGCGCCCGACCAGGTAGAGCGGCAGCCCAATGGTCACGACCAGGGGCAGCACGTACAGCCCAACCCAGATCAGCCGATCGGCGATGGACTGGAAGGCGCGCACCAGCGCTTCGATGGCCTGCTTCGCCACGCCCTGGGGCTTCCAGCCGCCCACTTCCAGGGGCTGGGCCAGCACATCGGGGATGAGCTGCACGGTCACGGCCGACATGGCCGCCGACTCGCTGTAATACTTCATCTGGCCGCGCACCTGCTCGATCTGTTCGCGGATGTAGGTGAGCTGGTTGAACACCGCCAGCACTTCTTCGGTCTTGGTGGCGCTGTCCATGATGTTCACGAGCTGCGCCTCGGCGACTTCCAGGTTGCGCAGGCGGCTCCCCAGGTCGGTGAACTCGGCCGTCACGTCCTGGCCGGTGACGCTCTCGGTCTGCACTTCCACGGCCAGCGCGCGGATCTGCGCCAGGGCCGCGTCGAGCTGCTCGCTCGGCACGCGCACGGTGATGCTGGCCTGCATGATCTTGTTGCCGGCCGCGTCCACCGACGCCTGGTAAATGTTGGAGCTGACCACAAAGCCGTTCAGGCTGGCCGCCAGGGCCGCGATGCGGTCATTGGCCTCCAGCGGGTTGCTGACCACCAGCGACAGGTTGGCGTTGCGGATGACCAGCCGGTCCACCAGCTCCAGCCTGGAACCGGTGGCCGGCGCCTGGGTCGCTGCTGCGGCGACCGACGTGGGCTCGGACGCCGGCACGCCGAGGCCCACGTCGGGCGCCGTGCCGTCGGTGCCGTAGAAGTAGTCGCCCTCGGCGCCGGTCTGGTTGTCGACACGGCTGGCCGCCGGCTGGCAGGCCGCCAGGGCAAAGATCGCGATCAGAACGAACAGGAAAATGCGCTTGTTGGACATGGCGGGTCTCTCCTCACTCCGGATGCACTGCGTTAGTCTTTGGACGCCAACGGATGATAGAAGGTTCCGGGACGGGGCAGTAAGCAGTAAGCAGTCGGCAGTCGGCAGAGAGGACCGAGCTTCGTCCGTGAAGCGGTGCCCACAACAAGAAAGTTCCGAGCAGGCTCGGAACTAGAATTTCATGTCTGGGTTGGGCAGCCCGCCCCTACCACCCATATGCCAGCCGCACGATGAGCCGCTCGGGCAGGTGCGCGGCCCGCATCCGGCTCTGGGTGGCCATCACCTCATAGGGCACGCGGTAGTACTGCCACTGCGCCGCGTCCGTGTCCAGCAGGGCATAGGCCGCGTCGGGGTTGTTGTCGCGCGGCTGGCCCACACTGCCCGGGTTGATGATCAGGCGTTGGGCGGTCAGCGGCAGCGGGCCTTCGTAGTCGGGCGGCTCTTCCACGCACTCGCCGCGCGGCCCGGTCTCGCGGTATACCACCGGCAGGTGGGTGTGCCCCACCAGGCAGTAGCGCGTCGGCAGGAGGTTGAAGTTGTCCTGCGCGATAAAGCGGTCCAGGATGTACTCCCACACCGGCTGGCGCGGCGAGCCATGCGCCAGGGTGAAGTCGGCGTGGCGGTCCTGGGCGGGCAGCGCGCGCAGGTAGTCCAGGGTAGAGGCGGTACACTGGCGGCGCGTCCAGGTGATGGCCGCGCGCGCGTCGCCGTTGAAGACGCTCAGGTCGATCTCGTTCAGCACGGCCTTGTCGTGGTTGCCCACCAGGCAGCGCAGGTTGGGCAGGGCACGCACGCGCTCCACGCACTCGTTGGGGTTGGGGCCATAGCCCACCAGGTCGCCCAGAAACCACACCGCCTCATAGTCGCTGGCATCCGCCAGGACAGCCTCAAGCGCCACTAGGTTGGCATGAATATCGGAGATGATCAGAACACGCATAGAGCCAGGGGATCCCGCGGCCATGATAACACGAAATGCGCCAAGCCATATTATAATGCGGCGAAATGCCGATCATCGACTTGCACACGCTCGATTTCTGGAGCCACTCGCCCGAACAGACGGTGCGCTTTGGCGCGCGCCTGGGCGAGCTGCTGCGGCCGGGCGACGTCATCAGCCTCAGCGGTGAGCTGGGCGCCGGCAAGACCACCTTCATCAGCGGGCTCAGCCGCGGCTGGGGCTCGTCCGACCAGGTCACCAGCCCCACCTTCGTGCTGGTCAACGAGTATCGCCGCCCCGACGGGCTGCGCCTGTGGCACCTGGACTGCTACCGCCTGACCTCCGGCGCGGAGGCCCTGGCGCTGGGCCTGGACGACCTGCTGGCCGCCGAGGGCCTGGTGGTGGTGGAATGGCCCGAGCACATCGCCGACGTGCTGCCGGCCGAGCGCCTCAAGCTGCGCCTGGGCTGGGTGGACCACACGCGCCGCAGCCTGCGCGTGGAGGCCAGCGGCGACCGCTACGACGCCGTGGTGGAAGAGTTTCGCCGCGCCGCTTTTACGTGAAAATGAGCCGTCTATGCTACTCGCCCTCGATACCGCCACGCGCCTGATTTCCATGGCCCTGCACGACGGCCAAGCCGTCGTCGCGGAGAGCACCTGGCACAGCGCCAACAACCACACCGTGGAGCTGGCGCCGCAGGTGGCGCTACTGCTGCGCCGCGCCGGCCTGGAGGCCGGCAAGCTGCGCGGCGTGGCGGTGGCGCTGGGCCCGGGCTCGTACACCGGGCTGCGCATCGGCCTGGGCTTTGCGAAAGGGTTGGCCCTGGCGCAGAACCTGGCGCTGGTGGGCGTGGGCACGTATGAGGGGCTGCTGCGGGCGCAGGCCCCGCGGCCCGAGCCGGTGCTGGCGGTGCTCCAGGCCGGGCGCGGGCGCGTGCTGGCCGCACGTTTCCAGTGGCGGACTAAACCGCGCTTGTGGCAGCCGGTGGACACCGCCCGCGTGTACACCTGGGCCGACCTGACGGCCTCCATCCAGACCGCCACCTTTGTCTGCGGCGAAATTGACGCGGCCGGCGCCGAGCAACTGCGCGCCAAGCGCGGCCTGGTCCAGGTGACCCTGGCCACCCCGGCCCAATCCATGCGGCGGGCCGGCTACCTGGCCGAGATCGGCTGGGAACGGCTGCGCGCCGGCGGCGGCACGGCCGACGACCCCGGCCGGCTGGCGCCCATCTATGCCGGCGGGCCCGAAGGCAGTGCCAACGCAGCCACACCCGCTCCCGAAGCCGGCGCTGCCGGCGGAACCGAACCCACCGCCGCGCCATGAACGCAACGGCGCTGGTCGTCATGGAACCCATGCGCCTGGAGGATGTCGAG
>CAYUYN010000428.1:0-1349 GCA_964449185.1 uncultured Anaerolineales bacterium
GGAGGCGATGTTCATGGCGGTCAGGAGGGCCCTACACCGCTCGTGCGCCAGGCGTTCCGGGCCTGCCGCCCGAAACAAAAGGGGCCAGGCAGCGACGCTGCCTGGCCCCTTTTTGTTTCAGGCCACTTACTTGCCCATGTGCATGGGCATGGCCACGTACAAGTAGTCGTCGCGGCCGACCGGGCGGATGATGCCGGGGCTGGTGGCGGTGGAGGTCTCCAAGGCCACATTGGGCGTGGTGATGACGTTGAGCACGTCCTCCAAATATTTGACGTTGAAGGCGATCTCAACCGCCACGCCGTCCACGCTGGCGTCAATCTCGGCCACGTTGTCGCCGGTCTCGGCCGAGGTGGCCGAGATGCTGACGTGGCCGGGCGTGAGCTCGCTGCCAGGCTTGATCTTGATTCGGGCGGTGTGCGCGGCCTCGCGCGCGAAGATGTCGGACGTGCGGCAGGCCTTGCGAAATTCTTCGGTCGGCATGACCGTGCGGGTGGTGTAGTTCTTGGGAATGACGGCGGTCAGGTCGGGGAAGTTGCCCTCGATGAGCTGCGAGACCAGCTCGACATTGCCATGGTGGAAGATGACCTGGCCGCGGCCCGGGGGCAGGCTCATGTAAACCGGCTCGTCGGCGCCAATGATGCGCGCCAGCTCGGCCAGGGCCCGCGCCGGGATGACGGCGGTCACCGGCACGCTGGCCGGCGACGACAGGCTGGCGGTGCGCACGGCCAGGCGGAAGCCATCGGCGGCTTCGAGCTTGAGCGTGCCGCCGTCGATCTTGGCCAGCACCCCGGTGAGGATGGGCCGGGCCTCGTCGGTGGCGGCGGCAAAGGCCACCTGGTTGATCATCTCCTTGAAGTCTTCGACGTTGAGCTCGAGCGAGTTGTCCAGGTCGGCGCAGGGGATGAGCGGGAATTCCTGCGCATCGATGCCCTTGAGGTGCGCCTGGGTGCGGCCGCAGACCAGGTTGAGCGTCTGGGTGCGCACATTGAGCTCAAGCTCCACCTTGTCCTGCGGCAGGGTGTTGACCAGGTCCACAAAGGTCTTGGCCGGCACGGTGACGGAGCCGTCTTCGTCGATCTTGGCGCCGACCCAGCAGGTGATGCCCAGCTCGAGGTTGGTGGCCGACAGGCGCAGCCGGCCGTTGTCGGTGGCCAGCAGGATGTTGCCCAGCACCGGCAGGGTGCTGCGCGAGGCCACCGCGCGCGAGACCAGGCTGAGGCCTTTGGAAAGATTTTCTTGCAGGCAGGAGACTTTCATGAGGGGAGAACTCCGTTGTTGTGAGAGCCGAACGGTACTGTTTTTCTCACCAGGCTGGGGCCAGTATACAACGAGTCGCGCGAATACCGCGA
>CAYUYN010000428.1:1449-3726 GCA_964449185.1 uncultured Anaerolineales bacterium
CCCCTTTTCCCCATCCATCCACACCTCCAGCTTCTGCCCGTTCCGCTCGGCGGGCACGTCGATCAGCTTCAGGCAGGCGAGCGGGCCGACGTCGGGGACGAAGGCGGACAGGCGGTTCTGCGCCTCGCGCAGGAAGTCCCAGTTGATGAATTCGCCGGATTCGGGCGCGGGGCCGTTGCTGTGCACCGCCAACGGGTAAATCTGCGACTCCACCAGGTCTTGAAAGAAGTGGGTGCCGTAGGACGGGTCGGGGGCCAAGCCCTCCGGCCCGACCGAGAGCTCTACCAGCGAGCGGGCGTTGTAGATGTCGGCGTAGGAGACAGGCACGCCGAGCAGCAGGTTGGACGACCCCCAGCGGCCGGGGCCGATGAGGATAAAGCTGCGGCCTTCCAGGGCCTTGTTGAGCCGGCCCACCAGCCGCGCCAGTTCCACGCGCTGGGCCGTGTTGGGAATGGTGGTGTAGCAGGCCGGGTCCACAAAGGCGATAAACTCCACGCCGTTGATCTCGCCCTGCGGCACCATGTGCGTGGCGCAGAAGAGCTGGTCGGTCTGGGGCAGGTCGCGCGGCAGGGGCCGCACGGTGGCGCCGCGCAGCGCGCTCTGCGGGCGGCACTGGAGGATGTGCAGGTCCACGCGCGGGCGCTCGTGCTCGGTGTTGAGGGTGGCCGCAAATTCCACGTCCACCGGCAGCTCGTAGTAGCGGGCCAGGGTCTGGAGCACCTGCTTCATCACCGGCACAAAGTCGGTGCGCTGGATGAGGTTGTCGAAGGTCAACACCAGGCGGTCGACATCGGCCGGCGAGGCGATGCTCCTCAGCGGCAGCAGGGTCTCGGCCTCGGCGTCCTTGAGCGAGGCCACCCAGCGCAGGGCGGGCAGCGAGGGTTGGAGCACCGCGCGCACCGGCAGGCTGACAAAGGAGTTGGTGTCCAGGTCGATGACATCGATCATGTGCTGCGAGTAGTGCTCGATGGCTTGAGGCGAGCTTTCGGGACGCAGGGTGGGGTGGCTGAGGAAGACCAGGCGCGGGTAGTCCTCGCCCACGCGCTCCACGGCGCGCGTGCCCAGGCCCATCACCAGGCGCACAAAGCCCTCCTCGCGCCGCAGCCGCGGGCTCCACACGATGGGGCTGCGGCTGAAGGCTACGCCGGCCAAGTCGGGGAACCAATACTGGCCGCGCGCCTGGCCCTGCACCACCTGGAGCAGGATGGCCATGCGCTCGTCGTAGTCCAGCAGGCCCATGCGCCGCCGGTAGGCCAGCACGTCCGGGTTGTAGATGCTGGCGTAAATCAGCCGGATGGCCTCGGTGAGCTGGCGCAGGTTCTCTTTGGGCGTGCCCTGGTTGGGGCAAAAGTAGCTGGCGTACTTGCCGGCGAACGAGAAGCCGAAGTTGTCTTCCAACAGGCTGGACGAGCGCACGATCAGCGGCGTGTCGCCCACCTCGTTCAGCACTTCGCGCAGGCGGTCCACCACCTCTTCGGGGAAACGCGCGCGCAGGTGCTGGTCCTGGATGGCGGGATATTCGGCGCGGATCTGCTCGGCGGTTTTGTACTTCTGGTTGTGCTCGAGCTGGTTGAGGGCCTTGTAGTCGTAAAAGACGTTGGCGCCGACGAAGTACGAGCGCGGCAGGCTGATCTGCCCGGCCACTTCGGGCGCGGCCTTCTGGAGGATCTTATAGGCCAGCAGGATGCCGGCGGCCTTGCCGCCGATCTTGCCGGTGCCGATGCGGCGCGCGCGGATGAACTCGAAGTCGGAGACGGTGAACCAGGCCTTGGCCACGCGCACAAAGCTGAGCTGGTCGCTGATCATGGTGCGCGTGAGCACGACCGTGATCTCTTCCAGGTGGTGGCGCACCTTGGCGCGCTCGGACTCGGGCAGGCTCTCGTACAGCCGCACCTGGCGCAGCAGCAGGTCCACGGGGGCCAGTTCGGGGTTGAAGGTGAGGCGCACGTCGGCCGTGGGCCGCACACCGCGCTGGCCCACCAGCTCCTGCACGATGCGCCGAAGCAGCTCGGTGGGCAGGTTGTAGGCGAAGTAGAAGTCGGTGAGGTTGTCGCGCACGTGCTGGAGGCGCTGCTCCCACAGTTGCTCCTCTTCTTCCACGTAGGGGTTGCTGAGGCCCTCGCGGTACTGCGAGTCGATGGCCTTGGTGCGCGCCTCCTGTTCGAACTGCGCCGAGTCAATCACGCCGCGGCGGTGCAGCTCCTCGCGCATCCGCTGGCGGATCTGCCGCGCCAGGATGGGGTACTGCGCGATCTGCAGGTAAAGCGCGAGGATTTT
>CAYUYN010000429.1:0-3675 GCA_964449185.1 uncultured Anaerolineales bacterium
CGTCCCAGGCGGCTGCGGCCTCCGTGCGTTGAACTTTCGCGGTTTTTAATCGTTCGCTAAAGGAGCCTTCCCCCCATGTGCTACGAAGACAAGGACCGCCCGCCCCTGCCCCCCGAGGACGCCGCCACCCATGTGGCCACCGGCCAGGACCTCGTGCTCACCGCCGCCGACGGCGCCCGCTTTGCGGCCTTTGCCGCCCAACCCAGCCGGCCGCCTTCGGCCCAGGTCATCATCTACCCCGACATCCGCGGCCTGCACCACTTCTACAAAGACCTGGCGCTGCGCTTCGCGGAGGTGGGCTATGCCGCCCTGGCCATCGACTACTTTGGGCGCACCGCCGGCCTGACCCCGCGCGACGATGCCTTTGAATGGCAGCCGCACGTGGCCGCCATGACCCTGCCCGGGGTCCTGGCCGACACCACGGCCGCGCTCGTGCACCTGCGCTCTGGGGAGCAGGCCGGCCTGGCCACCTTCATTGTCGGCTTCTGCCGCGGCGGCAGCCTCTCGCTCTACACCGCCACCGAGTCGTGGGATCTGTCCGGCATCATCGCCTTCTATGCCGGCCTCAGCCGCGCCCTCGACCCCGCGCGCGGCACGCCCATAGACGTGGCCCCCGCGGTGCGTACGCCGGTGCTGGGCCTCTTCGGCGGCGCCGATGCCGGCATCCCGGCCGAGCAGGTCCAGGCGCTCGACGCCGCCTTGGACCAGGCCGGCGTAGACCACACCCTCGTCGTCTATCCCAATGCCCCTCACAGCTTCTTCGACCGCCAGGCCGAGGAATTCGCCGACGAGTCCCGCGCTGCCTGGCAGCGCCTGCTGGGCTTCATCGCGGTGCAGGCCGGCCAACGTAAGGCCCACCCATGACCACTTCGCGACCACCTACTTTCAGTTGGACTTTATCTTTTTTGCATAGTCACTCCCCAGCGCGATGAAGATCGTGATCCCCGGCGGCAGTGGGCAGATCGGCGCCACCCTGGCTCGCGCCTTTCACCAGGCCGGGCACGCGGTGGTCGTGCTCAGCCGCGCGCCCGCCCCGGCCCCCTGGCGCACCGCCGCTTGGGACGCGCAGACCCTCGGCGCCTGGACGGCCGAGCTTGAAGGCGCCGACGCCGTCATCAACTTGGCCGGCCGCAGCGTCAACTGCCGCTACACGCCCGCGAACCGCCGGCTGATCATGGACTCGCGCGTGTTGTCCACCCAGGCCGTGGGTGCCGCCATCGCCCGCGCTGCCCGTCCCCCGCGCGTCTGGCTCCAGGCCAGCACCGCCACCATTTACGCCCACAGCTACGATTCACCCAACGATGAGCTCACCGGCCTCCTCGGCGGCCAAGAGCCCAACGTGCCCGACACCTGGCGCTTCAGCATCGATGTCGCCACCGCTTGGGAGCAGGCCGCCCTACAACGTTTCATCCCGCGGACGCGCCTGGTGCTGCTGCGCTCGGCCATCACCCTCGGCCCCGACCGCGGCGGCATCTTCGACGTGCTGCTGCGGCTGGTGCGCTTTGGACTGGGCGGAACCGCCGGTGATGGCCGGCAGTACCTGTCCTGGGTCCACGACCAGGACTTTGTCGCGGCCGTGCGCTGGCTGATCGACCACGACGAGCTGGCCGGGCCGGTCAACATCGCCGCGCCCAACCCCCTGCCCAACGCCGCCTTCATGCGCCACCTCCGCGCTGCCTGGGGCATCCCGCTCGGCCTGCCCGCCACCCCCTGGATGTTGGAGTTGGGCGCGCTGGCCCTCCAAACCGAGACCGAGCTCATCCTCAAAAGCCGCCGTGTCATCTCGACCAGGCTTGAGCAAGCCGGCTTCACCTTCAACTTCCCCACCTGGCCCGAGGCCGCCCGCGACCTGTGCGCACGCTGGCGGCAGGGCCCGCCGAAAGACAGCACCTGAACAGCCAACGGTCTGAGCGCCTAGGTTTGGAGGCACCGCTTCACGGACGACGCTCTGTCGTCTCGCGCCTTTCGCTGAAAAGGTCTGTCGTCCGTCGTCCGTCCTATCTGCTGACTGCCGACTGCCTACCGTCCGTCGCGCGTAGCGGATCGCGGGCAGCGGTCGTCCCAACCCACGTAATATTCCGTTAAGGCAAAAGTGATATAAATATGCCTGTCAAGGTAGTTCTGAAAGGAGACCCCCGCATGTCCAACTCACAGCCCGCGACCACCACCGACACCCTCACGCTCGGCGGCGGCTGCTTCTGGTGCCTGGATGCCGTCTTCCTGCGTCTGCGCGGCGTCATCTCCGTGGTCTCCGGCTACGCCGGCGGCCGCGTGGCCCACCCCACCTACGAAGCCGTCTGCGACGGCCACACCGGCCACGCCGAAGTGGTGCAAGTCACCTACAACCCCGCGGTCATCAGCCTGCGCGCCCTGCTCGACGTCTTCTTCACCACCCACGACCCCACCACCCTCAACCGCCAGGGTGCGGACGTGGGCACGCAGTATCGCTCGGTCATCTTCTACAACTCACCCGCGCAGCAGGCCGCCGCCGAACAGGCCATCGCCGACGTCACGGCCCGGCGCGTCTGGCCCTCCCGCCTCGTCACCGAGGTCTCGCCCCTGCCCGCCTTCTACCCCGCCGAGGACTACCACCAGGGCTACTACGAAGCCAACGCCTGGCAGCCCTATTGCCGGGTCGTCGTCGCGCCCAAGGTGGCCAAGCTGCGCCAGCACTACATGGAAATGCTCAAGTAGGAGACCCCCATGCCCCTTCGGATATGCCCGGCCGGCGTCACCGGCTGAGCCGGCAGCGCCCTGGCCCGCGCCATCGCTCACAGCAGCGACCAGGCCGCGGTCGTGGTCAACCTCGACGTGGACAGCATCGCAGAACCCGAGGCCGTGGCTTGGGTGGACCCGCATCATCCAGACAGGAGCCCTATCTTTTGAGCGTGCCCGTTCTCGAAACCCCCCGCCTGCTGGTCCGGCCCCTCGGCCTGGACGACTTGGCCGCGGTCTACCAGCTCCTCGACGTCGACTTGGCCGACGCCGACTTTGGCTCCGAGGCGCCCAAGGCCATGGCCGAGCGCGAAGCCTGGCTGCGCTGGACCGTCCTCAACTACGAGCAGCTCGACCAGCTCTACCAGCCGCCCTACGGCGAGCGCGCCATCACCCTGCGCGCGACCGGCCAGATCATCGGCCTGGTGGGCTTCGTCCAGAGCCTGGGCCCCTGGGAGCAGTTGGCCGGGTACACGGCCGCCTCCCCCCAGCCCAACCAGCGCTTTACCCCGGCCTTTGGCATGTACTGGGCCATTGCCCCCGCCTCCCAGCGCCAGGGCCACGCCACCGAGGCCGCCCGCGCCATGCTGGCCTATGCCTTCCAGCATATCGGCCTCAAGCAGGTGCTTGCCACCACGTCTTGCGACAACCTGGCCTCCCAGGCCGTCATGCGCCACCTGGGGATGCGCCTCCTGAAAAACGCCTTTCCCGACCCATACTGGTTCCAGGTCGTCGGCGTCATCGACTTTGATCCTTTGCCGCCGGCCGCCTAAGTGATTCATCCGGCCAATATCGAGATGCCACCTGTGGCAGAGGGCACCCCCCCTGCCCTCGCAGCGCAGCGGAGATGGGTCCCTGGCAGGGAAGGGGGCCGGGGGGTTAGGTCTGTCGGCCGCCTCCATCCGGTCTTTCGTGATTGCACTTAGACTGTCTTTACGGGGTTTCTTTCGCCTTTCTTCG
>CAYUYN010000430.1:0-3651 GCA_964449185.1 uncultured Anaerolineales bacterium
GTGCTGGTGCCCCGCGCGGTGGCGGCGGGCCCGGCGGCGGCGGCAAGGATCGCCAGCGCCGCGGTGGCGGTGGTGGTACGCGCCGCTACTAAGAGTGCCTTGGTCTGGTACACAAAAAACTGGGTCTGCGGGCGGCGTCAGCTGCCTGCAGACCCAGTTTTGATTCTGCTCCACTACTGCCCGTTGGCCAACATCAGGAACAGCGGCGATCCGCCGGCTTCGCTCGGTTATAATGCAGACGCGCCCGATAAAGAGTTCATCCTGGCTGAAGCCATGCTTCCTGCCCATCATTTCCACCGCCCCCTCGCCACCCTCGTGCTCCTGGCCTTGCTCCTCACGGCCTGCGGCCAGCGCACCGCGCCGACTGCGGTGCCCACCTCACGGGCTGGCGTCGCCAGCCCGGGCGCGCCCACGGCCGTGCGCCAGCCAGGGAGCATTAGCTTCATGGTCTTCGGCGACCCGGCCGAGCTGCACGCCTACCAGACCCTGGTGGCGGCCTATGAAGTGCAGTACCCCGGCCAGCATGTCGAGCTGGTGCACATCCCCGACCAGGCCGAATATCGCAAGCGCCTCGCGCTGGATTTCGCCGCCGGCACCCCGGCCGATGTGGTGCTCATCAACTATCGTCGCTACGCTGGTTTTGCCGCCAAGGGCCTTCTTGAGCCGCTCGGCCCCTACCTCGACGCCAGCTCGGTGATCGCGGAAAGCGATTTCTATCCTCAAGCGCTCGACCCCTTTCGCTATGCGCGCGAGGTGATGTGCCTCCCCCAGAACATCTCGAGCCTGGTCATTTACTATAACCAGAACCTGTTTGACCAGGCCGGCCTGCCGTACCCCTCCGACCGCTGGACCTGGGATGACTTCCTGGCCACGGCCATGGCCCTGACGCGCGACACCGACGGCGACGGCCAGACCGACCAGTACGGTCTCGGCATCGAGCCCTCCTTGCAGCGCGTGCTGCCTTTCATCTGGCAGAGCCGCGGCGTGGTGGTGGATGATGTGGCCCGCCCGCACAGCCTGGAGCTGAACACCCCGCGCACGCTCAAGGCCATCCAGTGGTTTGTGGACCTCCAGACCGTGCACCACGTCGTGCCCAGCGCCGAAGCCGAAGCCGCCGAGCACGGCGAAGACCGCTTCGTCAATGGACGGCTGGCCATGTTTGCCAACAGCCGGCGCGGCGTGCCCACCTACCGCGAGATTACCGCCTTCGATTGGGACGTGGCGCCCCTGCCCATGAACCGCGGGCGCCAGAGCAACATCCTGCATGCCGACGCCTACTGCCTGGCCTCCGCCGCGCCCAACAAGCCCGCCGCCTGGCAATTCATCGAATACGCCAACTCGCCGGCCGGGCAGACCATTGTGGCTCAGTCCGGCCGCACGGTGCCGTCCTTGATCGAGATCGCGAACTCCCCGGCTTTCCTGGACCCCACGCTCAAGCCGGCGCACAGCCAGGTCTTCCTCGACACCCTCAAGAACCTGCACCCGGTGCCGGTGCTAGAAAACTGGGCCGACATCGAAGAAATCACCAGCGACGAAATCGAGCGCGCCTTCTACGGCTATGCCACGGTGCCCGAAGCCATGCAGGCCGCCATCCGGCGCACGGAGGAGTACTTCAATATCACCGCCGCCGCGCGCTGAGCGCCGCACAGCCGGTCGGCCCACCGCCTACCTGGGCGAGCTGCGCCTGCTGCTGGCCCCCTACCTCGTCGGCGCGCTGCTGCTGGTGGCCGTGCCCGCTCTGCTGTCACTGGCGCTGGCCTTCACCCGTTTCGACGCGGTGTCCCCGCCGCAGTGGTTTGGCCTGCGCAACTTCACCCTGCTGGCCGCCGACCCCCGCTTGAGCCTGGCCCTCGGCAACTCCTTCTTCTACATCGCGCTGGCCGTGCCGCTGCGGGTGCTGGGAGCGCTGGCGCTGGCCCTGCTGCTGCGTGAGCGCCGGCGCGGCGTGGGCGTGTACCGCGCCGCCGTGGTCCTGCCCACCGTCATCCCCGACGTGGCTTACGCTCTGTTGTGGCTGTGGATCTTCAACCCGCTGTACGGCCCGCTCAACCTCCTGTTGGGCGCGCTGGGCTTGCCGACCCCGGCCTGGCTGGTGCAGGCCGAGACGGCTAAACCCGCCTTGGTCTTCATGTCCCTCTTCCAGATTGGCGAAGGCTTTGTGCTGCTGCTGGCCGGGCTGCACAGTCTGCCGCGTGACTACTACGCCAGCGCGGCGGTCGACGGCGCCAGCCGCTGGCAGATGTTTCGCGCCATCACCCTGCCGCTGTTGGCGCCCTGGCTGGCCCTGCTCACCGTGCGTGACGTCATCCTCAGCTTCCAAACCACGTTCACGCCCGCCTACATCATGACCGGCGGCGACCCATACTACGCCACGCTGTTCCTGCCCTTGCTGGTCTTCAAGGAAGCGTTTGACAACTTCCGCTTTGGCAACGGCGCGGCGTTGATGACCCTGCTGTTCCTCACGACCGCGGTGCTCATCGGCGCGCTGCTGGTGGCCTACCGCGGCTGGCTGGACGCCGATGACCGCTGACGCTAACCGTCGCCCGCCGCCGAGGTCACGCGGCGCTGCCGGGCGGCTGGCGCTGCACGTGCTCTCGGCCGGCCTCGCGCTGCTGTTTGGCCTGCCCCTGTTGTGGATGCTGTCGGCCTCCCTCCGCCAGCCGGGTCTGCCGCCGCCGCGCGTGTTCGAGTGGCTGCCCCGCCCGCTGGCGTGGGGCAACTACGCCGAGATTTTTCAAATGCTGCCGCTGGCCCGCTACGCGCTCAACTCGCTGCTGGTGGCCGGTTTGGCTGTGCCGCTCACGCTGCTGACCGCGTCGTGGGCAGGCTTGGCCATGGCGCAGTTGCCCGGCCGCGACCGGCGGCGCCTGGTGCTGCTCTCGGTGGCGCTCTTGATGGTGCCCATCACGGCGTTGTGGCTGACCCGCTATGTGTTTTTTACCTGGCTGGGGCTGACCAACTCCTACGGTGCGCTATTGGCGCCCGCGCTCATGGGCACCAGCCCGCTCTTTGTGCTGCTCTTTTATTGGGCCTTCCGGCGCGTGCCCGCGGAGCTGTACGAGGCGGCCCGGCTGGAGGGCGCCGGCAGCCTGACCATCTGGCGGCGGCTGGCCATGCCCCTGGCCCGGCCCACGGTGGTGGCCGTGGCCGTGCTGACCTTCCTGGTCTATTGGAGCGACTTCATCAGCCCCATGCTGTACCTCAAGTCGCAGGCGCTCTACACCCTGCCGCTCGGCGTCCAGCAGCTCCGCCAGCTCGACCGCGGCAACTGGCCGCTGTTGATGGCGGCGGCGGTGGTGATGACGGCGCCGGCGGTTCTTGGGTTCCTGGCGGTGCAGAGGTATTTCTTGGGGGAAGATGGCCTGGCCGAGGGGGGCGGCTAGCGCCTCACGCTACGGCCCGCTGCGCGTAAACGGCCCGTCGCCATCCACCAGTAGCTCGTCCGCGTTGCGGTTCAGCACCAGCAGCATTTGCCGGTCATCGGTCGACAGGTCGCCCGACTGGTTGGTGAGCTCCAGGGTCAGGTTATCGCCCGTGCTGTCGATGACGCGGTAGCGGCCCTTCTGCTCCAGGGGCGGGTAGCCCGCCATCGAAAATTGCCCAGCGGAGAACTGCAGCTCCAGGTACGTGACGTGGCCATCGCCCGCGTAC
>CAYUYN010000431.1:0-3646 GCA_964449185.1 uncultured Anaerolineales bacterium
CGCGGGGCACGACGCGGCGGCGCAGCTCGGCGGCGTCGGGCCAGGCGGCCACGAGCGTGCCCAGGATGAAGACAAAGCCGCCGGACCAAATCCAGTTGATGAGCGGGTTAACGTAGATCTTGAACGTGGCGCCATCGGCGGCGATGGGCTCCCAGGTCACCAAGAGCACGTAAACGTCATCCTCCAGGGTGCTGCGCACGCCGGGGATGGTCATGGGCTGCTGCGACTCAAAGTAGAAGTCGCGGCGCGGGTGCAACTGGCCGACAAACTCGCCGTCGCGGTAGACAGTCACCGTGGCGCGCGTCACCTGCCGGTCGTCGGCGGTCATAAATTCGGTCAGGCCGTCGTATGTGATCACGTAGCGGCCCACCGAAAGCTGTTCGCCCGGGCGCAGCAGGCCCTGGGTCTCCTGCTGGAAGAAGGCCGAGCCGACGATGCCGATGGTCATCAGCACCACCGCCAGGTGGATGGTGTAGCCGCCGTAGCGGCGGCGGTTGCGGGCCACCAGGGTGAACAGGGCCGTCAGCGGGTTCTCGCCGGCCGTGCGCATGCGGGCGCGCATGCCGCGGTAGAACTCAAACAGGGTGGTGAGGGCCACAAAGCCCGCAATGCCAAAGCCCAGCAGCGCGCCCGCGCTGGTGATGCCCAAGATCACCAGCAGGCCGATGAGCAGCAGGGTGATCACAAACGGCACCCACAGCAGCTTGCCCAGTTGGCGGGCCGAGGCCTGCCGCCAGGCCACCAGCGGCGCCACGCCCATCAGCAGCACCAGCGCCGCGAACTGCGGGCCGGCCACGGCGTTGTACCACTCGGGGCCGACCGTGACCTTCTGGCCCTGTACCAGCTCGGTGAGCATCGGGAAGACCGTGCCCAGGAAGACCGTGGCCGCGATGCACATGAACAGCAGGTTGTTGAGCAGGAAGGCCGTCTCGCGCGAGAGCAGGTTGTCGAGCTGATGGTCGCTGCGCAAGTGGTCCCACTCGCGGAAGAGCGCCACCAGCGAAAAGGCAAAGGTCAGGCCGATGAAGATGAAGAAGGACGGGCCGATCGCGCTCTGGGAAAAGGCATGCACCGAGGATAGCACGCCCGAGCGCGTCAGGAAGGTGCCAAAGATCACCAGGGAATAGGTCAGGATGATCAGCACCATGTTCCACTTCTTCAGCATCCCGCGCTTTTCCTGGATCATCGCCGAGTGCAGGAAGGCGGTGGCGGTCAGCCAGGGCATAAAGGCAGCGTTCTCCACCGGGTCCCAACCCCAGTAGCCGCCCCAACCGAGCACGTCATAGGCCCAGCGCCCGCCCAGGATCAGGCCCAGCGAAAGGAACAGCCAGCCCACCAGGGTCCAGCGGCGGGTGGTGCGGATCCACTCGTCGTCGACGCGGCGGGTGAGCAGGGCGGCCATGGCAAAGGCGTAGGGCACCACAAAGCTGACGAAGCCCACATACAGCATGGGCGGGTGGATGATCATGCCGGGGTGGCGCAGCAGCGGGTTGAGGCCGCGCCCATCGGCCGGCAGCATAGGCAGCGCGCCGGCCGGCTGGAGCATGGCGGCGATGGGGTCGGGCCCGCCCGGCGCCTGCCACAGCCGCGCAAAGGGGTTCTCGAACAGAACCACCAGCAGGACGAAGAAGCCCAGCGTGGTCATCAGCACGGCGGTGACGTAGGGCATCAGCGCGCGATCGCGCTCCCACTTGCGCAGCATGACGGCGGCGGCAAAGGCCGACATCAGCCAGCTCCAGAACAGCAGGCTCCCCGCCTGGCCGCCCCACAGCGCCGTGACTTTGAGATAGGCGGGCATGGCGCGGCTGGTCACGTTGGCCACGTATTCAATCTGAAACTGGTTGGTCAGCAGCAGCGCGATGAGCAACCCGCAGGCCAGGGTGAGCAGGGGAAAGGCCAGCAGCGCGGCGCTGCGGGCGCTCTCCAGCAGGGCCGGCCGGCGGCTGCGCGCCGCGGCCACCGAGGCCACGGTGGCGTACAGGGTGCAGCCAAAGGCGCAGAGCAGGGCAAAGAAACCGAGGTTGGCCAGCATGTGTTGGTTCCCGTTAGTTGCCCGCGGCCGATTGGGTCGGCACGGCTTCTTCGTAGCGCGTGGGGCACTTGAGCAGCAGCTCGTCGGCGTAGAAGACGCCGTCGGCGCCCAGCTTGCCGGTGACGATGGCCTGGGCCTCATCCTTGAGCAGATCGGGCTTGGGGCCGATGTACTGCACCGTCATGCGGCTGGCGCTGGGGTTGGTGACGGCCTGGTGCAGCACCTCGGCCAGGCCGCCGGCCGCCTCGATGTCGTCGTTGTCATTGGAGACGTTGGCGACCTCAAAGCGGATGGTGAGGGTCTCGGGATCGTAGTCGATGGTGTCGCCCAGCACGGCGCCCGAGGCGCGCAGGTTCTTGCCGACGACGGTGGCGCCCTTGGCCTGGATCTCGTCGACCGTGTAGAAGTACTGGGCCGTGCTCCGCAGGGTGGTCACGATCAGGTAGATGACCGCGCCAATGATGAGCAAGCCGCCCACGAGAAACTTGGCGCGGCCGCCCGAGCGGGGGGCCAGGCTGGGGGAGCCGGCAGTAGTGGTTGCCATTGAAACTTCCTTTCCGTACGCTTCGCGGCCAGGTCTTAGCGTAATCTTAGCCGAGCGGTGTCCAATAATCGTTACGACGAACCCGCGCCAGCCCCGCAGTTCCGGCAAAAACGGTCGCCCGCGACCAGGCCCTGGCCGCATTGGGTGCAGAAGCCCGCGGCGGCCGGGCGCGCCAAGGTCGTCTGGGTCAGCCGCGCACGGCGGGCGGCCAGCGCGGGCCGGGCGGCTTTGGCCCGGGCGGCCTTGGCCGCACACACATAGGCCACGATACCGGCCACACCGAGGGTCAGGCCCAACGCCGCCCCCGCGATTATAAACGGTGTGGTGTCGGGCGACGCCGGCGCGACGGGCTGGGGCACGGGCTGCGCCGGATCGGTCGTCACAGAGCCGCCGCTGAGCGCGTCGGCCGTCAGCGTGCTGTCGGCCTTGGCGTAGCTCAAACTCAGCGCGGCGCGCTCACCGGGCTGGAGCGGACCGAGATCCACTTGATAATAGTTCAGGCCGTCCCCGGACGCCCCCAGCGCCGTCAGGGCCGGCTCGCCGGCCAGGTCGCGCGCACCCACGGGCTCCTGCACCCGCACAGCCACCGCCGCAATGGGAAAGTCCGTCTGCCAATCGAAGGCAAACTGGCGCGCTTCGTCGGTGATGGTCAACGCGGGATCATAATACTCTACTCGAAAGCCCAGGGACTGGGTCTGGAACAATACTATTATATCGTCATCGGCGGTCTGGGTGGTGTAGGCAGCGGTGAGCAATTGGCCGCCGGCGCCGGAGACGGCCACGGCATGCGGCTGGCCGGCCCGGGCGGGGATGCGCACCGAGAGGCTGGCCGGCAAGGCCACGCCGGGCGCCAGTTGGCCGTCCAGGATGACCAGGGTGGCGGCCTGGTCGTACTCTGGCCAGAGTGACACCTGGAGCGAGCTCAGGCTCACCGCGCCCTGCGCCGCTGCCGGAAGGACCCAGGCGGGCAGCCACGGCCCCAAGGCCAGGGCAACCAGCAGACTCAAGTGAAGACGAGCAGGGAACACCGGGTGATGAAAGGACGAGCGGGCAGACGTCTGCGCGGCGCC
>CAYUYN010000432.1:0-3643 GCA_964449185.1 uncultured Anaerolineales bacterium
GAATTGCTTTGTGAAGGACCCGGGTAGTGTAGGCCAGAACGGGACAATGTCAAAGCAGTGGTCAGTGGTTAGTGGGCAGTCGGCAGTAGGCAGTGGGCAGTCGGCCAATGTGATGGCCCAGCGGCTGATACCCCGACCTGGGATCGCGGCCAAAGCGGACCGCGGCGAAGTCGGACGCAAGCGTCGCACACCGAGGCGGCCAATGCGGAATACGCACTACGCGCGCCCGTGCCAACCACGAGTGACGCACCCTGTTAGGTAAAGCTGAACGACCGACATGCGGGTAAATGAGTATAATTCGACGATGATTCTTGTCACTGGCGCCACGGGCTTTGTGGGGCGCGCGCTGCTGCCGCGCCTGGCCGAGGCCGGCCACGAGGTGCGCTGCCTGCTCCGGCCGTCGCAGCGCACCCCCCGGCTGCCCAAGGGCATCCCGGTGCAGGTGTCCATCGCCGCGCTGGAAGATGACCGCGGCGTGCGCGCGGCCCTGGCCGGCGTGGACACCGTCATCCACCTGGCGGGGGCCGAGTGGCGCGGCATGACCGGCGACATCATGGCGGTGGACGTGGCCGGCACCCGCAGCCTGGTGCAGACCGCCCGGCTGGCCGGGGTGGAGCGCTTTGTGTACCTTTCGCATCTGGGCGCCGACCGGGCCTCGGCCTACCCGGTGCTCAAGGCCAAGGGCATTGCCGAGGAGTTCATCCGCCAGAGCGGCCTGCCGTACATCACCCTGCGCTCGGCCATGCTGTTTGGCCCGGACGACATCTTTATCAACGTGCTGGCGGGCATGCTCAAGCTGGCGCCCGGTTTCTTTCTGATGCCGGGCGAGGGCCGCTCGGCCATGCAGCCCCTCTCGGTGGACGACCTGGCCACCTGCTTGGAGTGGAGCCTGGCCGACGACAGCTACCTCAACCAGACCATTATCCTGGGCGGGCCGGAGTTCATCACCCTGCGCTCGATGATCGAGATCCTCAGCGAGGTGCTGGGGGTGCGGCGCCTGATCGTGCCGGTGCGGCCGGTGTACCTGCGCGCCGGGGCCTGGTTCATGGAGCAGCTCCTGCCGCGCTCGCCGCTGAGCACGCGCTGGCTCGACTACCTGGCCATCAGCCGCACGTGCGAGCTGACCAGCGTCACCCGTCACTTTGGCCTCAAGCCCCGCCGGTTCGTGCCGTCGACGCTGGGCTACCTGCGCCAGAAACACTGGCTGGCCGAAATGAGCCGGTTTGTCTTCACCTTTAGCTAAAGCGCCCAGCGCAGCCGCCCGCCTGCCCGAGTCCCCGTATGTCTGATCAGCCACTGATTTTTGTTCGGCCCCTCACCGAGATCGAGGAATTTCATGCCGTGGAGGCCCTGCAGCGCGAGGTCTGGCCCGGCTCCGAGCTGGATGTGGTGCCCCTGCACACGCTCACCACCGTGGCCCACAATGGGGGCCTGGTGCTGGGCGCCTACCACGCCGACCAGCTCGTGGGCTTTTTGCTGGGCTTCCTGGGCACTGACGAGGGCCCCAGCGATCGGCCCGCCATGACCCGGCTCAAGCACTGCTCGCACCAGTTGGGCGTGCTGCCCGCCTACCGCAGCCAAAACGTCGGCTACCAGCTCAAGCTGGCCCAGCGCGATTTTGTCAGCGCGCAGGGGGTGCGGCTGGTGACGTGGACCTATGACCCGCTGGAGTCGCGCAACGCCCGGCTGAACATTGCCAAGCTGGGCGCGGTGTGCGCCACCTACAAGCGCCAGGTGTATGGCGAAATGCTGGACGGCCTCAACGCCGGCCTGGCCTCGGACCGCTTCCAGGTGGATTGGTGGCTGACCTCGGCCCGGGTCAAGGAGCGGCTGTTTGGGCAGCGCGCCTCGCTGGTGCTAGAGTCGTTCACCCTGGCCGGCGCTGAGATCCTCAACCCCACCAGCGTGGGGCCGGAGGGCCTGGTGCGCCCGGCCGAGCGCGTGCTGCCGGCCGCCGGCAGCCTGGCGCTCATCGAGATCCCGGCCGACTTTCAGGCCATCAAGACCCAGGACCTGGCCCTGGCCCGCGCCTGGCGCGCGCACAGCCGCGCGCTGTTCGAGGCCGCCTTTGCCGGCGGCTACTGGGTCACCGATTTCTTCTTTGAAACGGTGCGCGGCCGGCCGCGCTCGTTTTACGCCCTCTCGCGCGGGGTGCGCGTGGGGTACAGCGAAAACTGAACCCAGAGCAGTGGGCCGCCGACTGGTCTCGGAGCGATCCACCCTAGGAACTTGTCATGCACATAGACCAAATAACGCTGTTCCACGTTCGCCTGCCGTACGTCACGCCCTTCCAGACCTCGCGCTGGATCGAGTACGACCGGCAGTGCGTGTTGGTGCGGGTGCGGGCCGGCGGCCTGACGGCCTGGGGCGAATGCGTGGCCGGGGCTAGCCCCGGCTATTCGTACGAGACCATCAAGACCAACTGGCACATCCTGGAAGACTTCTTGGTGCCGGCCGTGCTGGCCGCGGACCTGGAGGACGTGCCCGCCTATCGCGCGGCCATCGCCGAGGTCAGCGGGCACAATATGGCCAAGGCCGGCCTGGAGCTGGCGCTGTGGGACCTGTTTGCGCAGCGGGAAGGAAAGTCGCTCCAGCAGATGCTGGGGGGGCAGGGCGACCGCGTGCGGGTGGGGGTGTCGGTGGGCATTCAGCCCACGCCCGAGGACTTGGTCAAGGTGGTGACCCACTACCTCCAGGACGGTTACACGCGCGTCAAGCTCAAGATCAAGCCCGGCCGCGACGTGGGCGATACGGCCGCGGTTCGCCGCGCCTTCCCCGACCTGCTGCTCCAGGTGGACGGCAATTCGGTCTACCGCCTGTCCGACGCCGAGCATTTGCAGGCGCTGGATGCCTTTGACCTGCTGCTCATCGAGCAGCCGCTGGCGCAGGACGATATCTTCGACCACGCCAAGCTGCAGGCGCGGCTCAAGACCGCCGTCTGCCTCGACGAAAGCATCCACGCGCTGGAGCACGCGCGCTGGGCGCTGGAGATGGGCGCCTGCCGCATCATCAACATCAAGCCGGGGCGGGTGGGCGGGCTGCACGAGGCGCAGCGCATCCACGACTTTTGCCGCGAGCGCGGCGTGCCGGTGTGGATGGGCGGGATGCTGGAGACCGGCATTGGCCGGGCCGCCAACGTGGCCGTGGCTTCGCTGCCCGGTTTTACCCTGCCGGGCGACATCTCGGCCTCGGCGCGCTACTTCCCCGAAGACGTGATCGACCCGCCCTTTGTGCTCCAGGCCGACAGCACGCTCTCGGTGCCCACCGGCCCCGGCCTGGGCGTCAACGTCCGCCAGGACGTGATCGACCGGCTGACCCTCCGGCAAGAGACCTACAAGTAAGCCCCGCGAAGAGATGTTGGAGGTCGGAGGTCGGATGTCAGAAATCGGATGTCAGAAATCGGAGCGTGTGGTCAGCGGTCGTTAAGAGAAGCAGAACAAGGCGGGTTGTATTTTTCCGACCTCTGACTTCCGACCTCTGACTTCCGGCATCTGACTTCCCATGTGGTGAAGGTTATTCAGGAGGGCTGAAGGCCTCCAGAGCCTGGGCGGCGGCCTGGCGCACGCGCGCGTCCACATCGCGGGTGAGCGTGCGCAGGGTGGGCAGGGCCTGGGTTTGGCGCAGGCGGCCGAGGGCGGCGGCG
>CAYUYN010000433.1:0-3640 GCA_964449185.1 uncultured Anaerolineales bacterium
GTGGTCAGCGCGCCGCTCTTGGCGACGCGGTCGGCCACCAACTCCAGCGGGTGGGCGTCCACGCCCACGCCCAGCAGGGCTTGCTGCGCGGCCACGCGCTCCGGCAGGGGCCAGTCATCAGCCGCGGGTGCGTCCATGGCGTCGGCGCCGAAGAGGGCCATCTGGCCGGGCCGGCGGGTGCTGCCTTTTAGCTCGCGCAGCAGCGCCGGGATGGTGCCCAGGCCGGCCAGGGCGCCCACACGCACCAGGTTCTCGGCCTCCGCCGGGCGCGGATCGGCTCGGGACAGAAAATCGGCCAGCGAGGCGAAGGGGCGCTTTTCCAAAAGCCGCTGGGTGGTGCGGCCCGTGAGGTCCCGCACCTGGTTGAGACCCATGTACAGGCGCGTTTCGCTGGCCACGTTCACCACGCCAAATTCGCGGCCGGCGTGGTTAATGTGCGGCGGCCGCAGTTGGAGGCCCAGGCGCCGCACCTCGTTGAGATAGACCTGCTGGCTGTAGTACCCACCCCAGTTGGCCAATACCGCCGCCATGAATTGCGCCGGGAAGTGCGCCTTGCACCAGGCCGAGCGCCACGCCACCTGTGCGTACGAGGCCGCGTGCGCCTTGGGAAAGCCGTAGCCGGCAAAGGCCGCCATCAATTCCCAAACGCGCTCGGCCGTTTCGATGGGCACCGCGTGGCGCGCCAGCGCGCCGGCCACAAACTTCTGCTTGAGGGTCACCATCTGCTGGCCGGGGTCGAAGTGGCTCATGGCGCGGCGCAGCAGGTCGGCCTCGGCCAGGCTCAGGCCGGCCAGCTCGTGGGCCACGCGCAACACCTGCTCCTGATACAAGAAGACCCCAAAGGTATCGCCCAGCAGCGGCTCCAGCGCCGGGTGCAGGTGCTGGGTGGGCTGCTTGCCCAGGTGCCGTTGGACAAAGGCATCCTTGAGGCCGCCAGCGAGGGGGCCGGGCCGGTAGAGTGCCAGCGCCACCATCAGGTCGTCCACGCTGGCGGCGCCCACCTCCTTGAGGGTGGCGCGCATGCCGGGGCTCTCGATTTGGAAGCAGCCGATGGTGCGGCCGTTCTGCACCAAGTCGCGCGTGGCGGCATCGTCATCGCGGATGGCCTCCAGCGCGTCCAGCGGCGAGGCCGCTGCCTCGGGCGCGGGCAGCACTGCCACCATGTCGCCCAGCACGGTGAGCCCGCGAATGCCGAGCAGGTCGATCTTGAGCAGACCGAGCCGCGCGACTGACTCGAGGTCAAACTGGGTGATGATCACGCCCTTGGTCGAGTAGTAGCGGGGGACCAAGTCGGTCATGGGTCCGGGCGTGATGACGACGCCGCCCGGGTGCACCGACAGGTGGCGCGGCAGGCCGAGCATGGCCGTGGCCTGGTCGAAGAGACGGCGGTGGCGCTCGTCGGGAAAGCGCTCGGCCAGCAGGGCAAACGGCCCGGCGGCTACCGCATCCTTGGGACCGGTGTCGGGGCCATCGTCCTCGTCGGCGTCCGGGTCGGGCGGGCCCCACCAGTGGTAAGGCAGCTCGCCGGCCAGTATGGTGATCTCGGCGGGCGTGAAGCCAAACGCCTTGGCGGCTTCGCGCAAGGCCGAGCGCGCGCGATAGCGCTGCAGGGTGCACACCATCGCCACCCGGTCGTCGCCATAGGTGTCGTAGACGTGGCGAATGACGCCGTCACGCCGCCGCGAGCATAGGTCCGTGTCGATATCGGGTGGTGAGGCGCGAGCGGGATTCAGAAAACGCTCGAAGTAGAGGTTGAGGCGCATGGGGTCGGGCGAAGTGATGCCCAGGCAGTGCGCCACGAGCGAAGAGGCCGCCGAGCCGCGCGAAGAGGTAGGCACGGCCGTGGCGCGCGCAAAGGTCATGATCTCTTCCATGATCAGGAACAGCGGCGCATAGCCGCGCTGGCCGATGACGCTGAGCTCGTGCTCCAGCCTCGCCTCCAGCTCGGGCGTGATCTCGCCATAGCGCTGGCGAGCGCCGGCGTAGGCCCGCTCGTGCAGGGCGTCGAGCGCGGTCACGCCGTCGGGCAAGTCGACCTCGGGGTAATGCGCCACGCCCAGGGGCAGCTCCAGTTGGCAGCGGGCGGCCACCTCGGCCGTGCGGGCGACGGCCGCGGGATGATCCGCAAAGCGGCGCAGCATCTCCTCGCCGGAGATGAAATCGGTGCCAGGCAGGCTAGACGCCTGGGGGGGCAGGTTGTCTAGCGTGCAATTGAGCCGGATGGCCGTGAGGGTGCGCTGGAGCGTGGCCTGAGCGGGCAGGAGCGTGTGGACGCTGTTGGTGGCCACGGTGTCCAGGCCGAGGCGCCGGGCGTGGTCAGCCAGGCGCGACCACAGCTCGGGGGAGGCTTCCCCCGCCGGAGACAGCTCCACGTACAGGCGGTCGGCGAACAATTCGGCCAGGCGCCCCAGCCAGTGCGCGGCGCGCGCGGGTTGGCGCGCGGCCAGCAAGCGCACGGCCAGGCTGTGCCGGCCGCCGGTCAGGCAGAGCAGTCCAGTCGTATCAGCGCGGAAATGCTCAAAGGCCAGGCCGCGGTGGGGATCGCGGTCGGGGTCTTCCAACAGCGCGGAGCTAAGGCGGCACAGGCTCCGCCAGCCCTGGAGGTCGGCAGCGAGCAGCACCAGGTGCCCGGGGCGCGCGTCCCCGCCCAAAAAGCCGGGCGGCGGCGCGACGGGCAGCTCCAGGCCGAGGAGGGGGCGTACGTTTTGGGCGCGGCAGGCCGAGTAAAACTCAACCGCGCCGGTAAGACCATCGTGGTCGGTGAGGGCCAGCGACTCCATGCCCAGGCTGGCGGCGGCCTGCGCCAGGTCGGCGGGCGAGGCCACGCCATCCTGGAATGAGAAGTAGGAATGCGTGTGGAGGTGGGTAAAGTTGATCAACCGTTCAGGGACCGGCCGTCAGGTGCTGCCGAAAGAAACTAATCGCCCGCTCCAGCAGCAAGGTGTGACCATCGGCCACAAACGTGTGGGGCTGGCCGGGGTAGCTGAAGTATTCGACCGGTTTGTTGAGCTCTGTGAGGCGCTGGTAGAGATCGGCCGACCAGACAGGCGGGACGGTGGCGTCCGCGTCGCCGTGGTGGAGGCTGACAGCGGCCGTGATGTGGTCGAGGGCTTCGATGGGCGCCAGGCGCGCGATGACGTCCGCGGGGACGGAGAGCTCGGGCAGGTCCGCTTGGCCGGTCCATTCCACGAGTTTGCCAAGGTTCGCGTACTCGTCGCCGCTCATGGAGCCGTACAGCAGGACGGCGTCGACCTCGGAACTGATCGTCGCCACGCGCAGAGAAATGCCGCCGCCCATGGAGTGGCCAAAGAGGCCGATGGCGTTGGGGTCGGCCAGGGGCAGGGTTTTGACGGCCTCGATGAGATGGAGCACATCGACCGCATAACCGATGCGGAAGGGGTTGGGACCCCGCTCCGAGGCCCCGTAGCCGCGGTAGTCGGGGTGCACCACCAGGAAACCGGCCTCGGCCAAGGGATCGGTATAGCGGGTCATGTAAGTCAGCGTGCTGTAAGCGGCGGGGTCGATGTAGCCGTGGTTCACGAGGATGACGGGGAACGGCCCGCGGCCGTTGGGCACGTTGATGAATCCGTGCAGGGTGAGGCCGTCGCTGGTGTAGGTGATGGCGTAGCGGGTAAAGGAC
>CAYUYN010000434.1:0-3626 GCA_964449185.1 uncultured Anaerolineales bacterium
GTGCGCGTGGCCGAGGCGACCGGGGTGGCCGTGCGCGTGGGCGTGGGGCCGGTGGCGGTGGGGCCCACCGTGGCCACGGCCGGGATGCACAGCACCTGGCCCACAAAGATCAAGTTGGGGTTGGCCAGGGTGTTGGCCGCGGCAATCCGCGGCCACGGCACGCCGGCGGCCAGGCCGATGCGGAACAGGTTGTCGCCTGCCTTTACCGTGTACTGCGAGGCGCAGCTCTGGGCGCCGACCGGCACGAACATCGCCAGCGCCAGCACGGTCACAGCCAATACGACGGGCACGCTTTTCTTCATATTAACTCTCCTGGCCGCTCGACAAGCGCGGGCGGCCCTACATGTCGCCTGCCCCAGCCTCCAGGGATAATTATATGGCAAAAAGGGGTGTGTGAACGTCGGACCTTGGGCCTAGCCCACCGCATAGCCCCAGGCCAGGTGAAAGACTCAGCGCCGCTCGTGCACGAGCCACACGAGCAGGCCAAAGGCCGCCAGGGTCATGACCACGTTGGCCGCGCCGATCCATTCAAAGCCAAAGCGAAACAAGAATGCCCCCAACAGCGCGCCGATCATCCGTCCGGCCGATTGGGCCGCCACGTTGGCGCTCATGACGCGCCCGCGCGCTTCGGGCACCAGCTCGGTCATCAGCGGGATGGTGGATACCATGGTGAACTCGAACGAGATGAAGACGAGGAAGAGGCCCACCAGCGCCAGCTCGAGGTTGACGGCGATGAAGGGCAGCGCGCCATAGGCCAGCACGCTGGCGCCCAGCCCCAGGCCGATGGCGCGGCGCTTGCCCAGCCGGTCAGACAGGGCCGCCACCAGGCCCTCGCCCGCCAAGTCGGCCAGGCCAATGACGGTGGTGGACAGGCCCAGCGCCACCAGGCTGAGCGCGAATGAGTCTTCCATCCACGCGCCGAACACCACCAGGAGGGTCTCGTTGGCGGTGGAGATGAGCAGCCCCACGCCCAGCGCGCCCAACACGGCCGGGCTCCCCCACACCGCCGCCCAGTGCCCCCCGGCTGGCTGGCCGATGATCCCGGCGCGGCCAGGCGCGTCGCGCGGGAGGATGATCCACAGCGCCAGCCCGCCCAGCATGGCCAGCGCCGCAAGCGGCAGAAAGGGCGCGCGCCAGCCGCCGCGGGCGATGAGGAAGCCCACGGCCGGAAAGCCCGCCAGCGCCGCGCCCGACCAGCCCAGCTCGGTGATGGCGATGACCAGGCCGCGCTGGTTGTAGGGGGTGCGGTCGCCCAGGTAGGCCTGCATGGCCGGGTCAAAGATGAACTTCGACACGACGATCAGGATGAGGAAGCCCGCGAAGGTCCAATAGCCGGGGAACAGGCCCACGAGGCTGACGCCGGCCACGAACACGCCCAGGCCGATGAGCATGGCCTGCCGCCGGCCGACGCGGTCGGGGAGGCCGCCAAACAGCGGCGAGGTCATCCCCAGGGCGCCGCGCACCGACAGCAGCGAGGCCAGCGACGCCTCGGGCACGCCCAGCCCGCGGCTGATGGCCGGCAGGAAAGGGTAGACCATGCGGTGGGCGGTGTTGAGGATCAGGCGCGTGAAGGTGACGGCAAAAATCTGCCAACGCAACCGAGGCGCGGCTTGAGCGGTTGAGGCGGGGCTACTCATCCGGGAACGGGGTCGAGGATGGCGCGGACCTGCTCGGTGGCGCGGCGCGCGGCGTTGAGGGTGAGGCCCAGCTTGGCCTCCTTGGTGATGAGCACGGCCAGGGCCGCGTCCTTGGTGGCGGGGAAGACGCCCACCGTGCCGCGCGCGCCTTCCATGAGCACGCGCTCCAGGTCGCCCTGATCCAGGCGCGTCAGGGTCTTCTCGGCCAGCCCGGCCACCACCGCGGCCATGGCCGACACATTGTCACCCCCCAGCGGGTCGTGGATGTTGCCGTCCCAGCCGGGCGGATAGGCGGCGATGACCAGGCCTTCGGGCGTGATGACGGCCGAGCCGTGCAGGCCGGGCGCTTCCCGGTGCAGGGTGGCCAGGCAGCGGTTAAGGGCGTCGGAGCGGTATTCGGGCATAAGGACTCCAGTGGTTGAGAAGATCGACGACAGACGGTAGGCAGTCGGGAGTCGGCAGTCAGCAGTCAGCAGAGGAAAAAACCAGCCACGAATTTCACGAAGGATACTTTTTCTTCATCCTTCATCCTTCAGCATCGGCATCTTGATCCCATGCCGCCGGGCCGCCGCAATCGCCTCCGGGTACCCGGCGTCGGCGTGGCGCACGACGCCCATGCCCGGGTCGCTGGTGAGCACGCGCTCCAGGCGGCGGGCGGCCTCCGGCGTGCCATCGGCCACGATGACCTGCCCGGCGTGCTGAGAGTAGCCAATGCCCACGCCGCCGCCGTGGTGGAACGACACCCAGGTGGCGCCGCCGACGGCGTTGATCAGGGCGTTCAAGATCGGCCAGTCACTCACGGCGTCGGTGCCGTCGCGCATGCCTTCGGTCTCGCGATTGGGGCTGGCCACCGAGCCCGAGTCCAGGTGATCGCGGCCGATGACGATGGGGGCCTTGACGATGCCCTGCGCCACCAGCTCGTTGAAGCGCTGCCCGGCGCGCGCCCGCTCGCCATAACCCAGCCAGCAGATGCGGGCGGGCAGGCCCTGGAAGTGGATTTTCTCGCGCGCCAGGCGCAGCCAGCGGTGCAGGGCCGCGTCTTCGGGGAAGAGCGCCATCACCGCCTCGTCGGTGCGATAGATGTCCTCCGGGTCGCCCGAGAGCGCCACCCAGCGAAAAGGCCCTTTACCCTCGCAGAACAGGGGCCGAATATAAGCCGGCACAAAGCCCGGATAGTCAAAGGCGTTGGCCACGCCCGCATCCAGGGCGCGCTGGCGCAGGTTGTTGCCGTAGTCGAAGACCTCCGCGCCGCGCGCGCGGAAGGCCAGCATGGCCTCCACGTGGCGCGCCATGGCCGCGCCCGAGCGCCGCTCAAACTCGCGCGGGTCGTTGCGCCGCAGCCGGTCGGCCTCGGCCAGGGAGAGTCCGTTGGGCACGTAGGCCAGGTAGTCGTGCGCCGGCGTCTGGTCGGTCACCACATCGGGCGTGACGTTGCGGAGGACCAGCTCGGGAAGAATCTCGGCGGCGTTGCCAATGAGGCCGATGGAGCGCGGCTGGCGGGCGTCGACCGCCTCGGTCACCAGGGTCATGGCCTCTTCCAGCGTGTCCACCACCACGTCCACGTAGCCCGTCTCCAGGCGGCGCTGGGCGCGGGTCGGGTCAACCTCCACGATCAGGGCCACGCCCTCGTTCATGGTCACGGCCAGGGGTTGGGCGCCGCCCATGCCGCCCAGGCCGGCGCTGAGCACGAACTTGCCGCGCAGGGACCCCCAGCCGCGCTGCCGGGCCAGCGAGCCGAGGGTCTCGTAGGTGCCCTGCAGAATGCCCTGCGTGCCAATGTAGATCCACGAGCCGGCCGTCATCTGCCCGTACATCATCAGGCCGCGCGCGGCCAAGTCATCGAAGTGGGCCTGGGTGGCCCAATGCGGCACCAGGTTGGAGTTGGCAATGAGCACACGCGGCGCGTCGGCGTGTGACTTGAAGACCGCCACCGGCTTGCCCGACTGCACCAGCAGGGTCTCGTCGTTTTCCAAGTCCTTCAGGGTTTCC
>CAYUYN010000435.1:0-3623 GCA_964449185.1 uncultured Anaerolineales bacterium
CACGTGGGCCGGAGGCGGGCTGGCGCGCGCGCCAGCGGGCGGATCGACCACCGTGCCCGTGCCATAGCCGGTGGCTTCCTGCACGGCCACCTTCCAGGCTGCCACGAACTCGGCGGTGGTGGCGTAGCGCTCGGCCGGGTCCTTGGCCAGCACCTTGAGCAGGACCTTCTCGATGCTGGCGTGCAGACCCGGCTTGACCCTGGACGGCAGGGGCAGGGGCTCGTTGAGATGCTTGAGGATGACGGCCAGGGGCGTGTCGGCCTCGAAGGGCACCTGGCCGGTGACCATCTCGTACAGGATGATGCCGAGCGAGTAGATGTCGGAGCGCTGGTCCACCGGCAGGCCCTGGGCCTGCTCCGGGCTCATGTAGGCCGGCGTGCCGATCATGGCGCCGGTGTTGGTGAAGTTGGCATTGCCCTGGAGCAGCTTGGCGATGCCGAAATCGGTCAGGAAGACGTTGTTGCGGGCGTCCAGCAGGACGTTGGAGGGCTTGAGGTCGCGATGGATGACGCCCTGGGCGTGGGCATAGTCGAGGGCATCGGCCAACTGGGTGAAGAGCCGGTCCACCTCGCGCAGGGGCAGGGTCTCCTGCTGCAGCCGGTCCTTGAGCGTGCCGGCCTCCAGGTAGCGCATGACGAGATAGGTGTAGCCATCGCTCTCGCCATAGTCGTGGACCGGCAGGATGTGGCTGTGTTCCAACCGGGCAATGGTGCGCGCTTCCTGGCGGAAGCGGCCGGTGAACTCGGGGCTTTCGGCCAGCTTGCGCGGCAGGATTTTGATGGCCACATAGCGGTCCATGGCGCTGTGATAGGCGCGGTAGACCGTGGCCATGCCGCCTTGACCAACCTGGTTGAGAATGCGATACGGCCCGATCGTCTGGCCGGCCTGTACATTATCCATGGAGTGGGGTCGCCTGCTGCGCCTTTGACAAGGATGCGAAGGCGCTTACGCCGGGGGGCCGGCCAGGGCCGCGCGTCGGTCGCCGCTTTCGATGGCGCGCTCGGCGCGCCGCATGGCCGTGGCCGCCAATTGGGCCACAATGAGAATCAGGTCGAGGTCGTCCTGGTTGAACTCGCGATCGGAGACCTTGTTGAGCACCTCGATGATGCCCAGCATGCGGCCGTCGTCGAGCATAACGGGCACGCACACCATGGAGCGCGTCTTGAAGCCAAAGACCTCGTCCACCTCGGGGTAGAAGCGCGGGTCGCGGCGCACATCGCGCACCACCTGGGGCTGGCGGTGGTCGGCCACCCAGCCGGCGATGCCCACGTGCGGCGGCAGGCGGTAGCCCACCAGGCTGTCGGCCGCGGCGCCGCGCACGACGGTGAAGACCAGCGCGCCGCTCTCGTCGTCGACCAGCATGATCGAGCCGTCTTCGGCCTTGAGCACCTGGAGCGAGGTATCGAGGATCTCGCTCAGGAGCTGGAGGACATCGATCTTGGAGGTGATGTGCTGGGAGACGTAGAACAGGGACGACAGCGCGCGCACCGACTGGCGCAAAGCCACGACCTCCTGGCGCAGGTCGTCGTTCTCGGCCGAGAGCCGGGTAGCTTCTTCCTTAAGGAATTTGAGGCTGAGGTCGCGGGTCATGGGTGGTCTCCGATCTGGCGGGATGATAGCATGATACGGAAGCGGGAGCAATTGGGAGGCGGCGTGTGGGCGCATCTCCCGCTGGTGGCCCAGGCGCGCGTATTGCGAATTCCGTATTGCGTATTCCGTTGGTGGCCAGGTAGCCCTCCATTCACCCCGGCTCTATAATCCTGCCGTTAGCCCAGGTGACGTCCGCCCCGGAGAAGCGTCTATGACCCAACCCACCGACCCCAGCGCGTGCGACTTATTTGAGTTCGCGCTCATCCTGCCGGCCACCGCCGCCGCCGCCGCCGAGCAGGCCCTGCTGCGCGTCCGCAGCCTGGTGGAGCTCAACAACAAATACTACAGCCCGACCGTGCTCAGCCTGGCGCTCGGTGTCGCCACCAGCGATGGCAGCCTGCACCTCAACGAGGTGCTGCGCGAGGCCGATGACAAGCTGTATGCGGAAAAGCGGCTGCACTATGGCCGGCGCGGCTAGATGGACCTGTACTTCTCCTGCTCCCTCACCGGCGGCCGCCAGGACCAGCCTGCTTACGCCGCCCTGGTGGGCACCCTCCAGGCGCAGGGCCACACCGTGTTCACGGCCCACCTGGCCCAGCCGGCCAGCCTGGCCGAGGAGGCCACCCTCGACCCGCGCGTGGTCTACACCCGCGACGTGCGCTGGCTAGACGAGGCGCAGGCCGTGATCGCCGAGGTCAGCACGCCGTCGCACGGCGTGGGCTATGAGATTGCGTATGCGCTGCTGAAGGGCAAGCCGGTGCTGGCGCTGTACCGGGCGGGCGCGCGCGTGAGCAAGATGCTGCTGGGGAATGACCAGCCCGGGATGACGGTGCGGGCGTATGGGGATGAGGCGGAGGCGCTGGCGGTGGTGGGCGAGTTCCTGCGGGGACTGTGAAGCCAAGCTGGCCGCGGATCTGGCCGCCGCGCGGCCGCGGGCAGCAGAGAATAGGCAGAATCAAAAACGGCCCGGTCAGCAGCGACCAGGCCGTTTCATTTCAGCCGTTAGTCTTCCGTATCCCGGCGCTTGCGCTTGTTGAGGCGGCGAATGGCCTTCTTCTTCTCGATGCGGCGAACTTCGCTCTTCGAGACGAACCAGCGCTTGTTGCGCAGTTGGCTCAACAAGCCGCTGCGCATGACCTTCTTCTTGAACCGCTTGAACAGTTGTTCCTGCGATTCATTGGGTCTCAGGGAGACCGATGTCATTGAAGTATCACCTCCTCGCTGGTGTAAGTCACTCGCGGGACAAAAAAACCGGCGCAAAAAGGCGCCGGTTCAAGGCGGTCCACATGAGCAGGAGGAGTCTACCTTGGGTGGGGGGAAATGTAAAGAGGAAAGTAAGCCCTAACCGGCTTTCCGCGGCCCCTTCCGCCTGCGGGTCAGCAGCCAGGCGCCCAGCGCGGCCAAGCCCAAGCCGGCGCCCAGTAGGGCGGGCTTGGCCAGGGCGGCGGGCGTGAGACCGGGCCGGTGGATGGAGCGGAAGCGCTGCTCGGGGCGCAGGTAGGCCTGGGCCACGCGGGTGATGTCCTCCGGGGTGACACGCTCGACCTCGGCAAAGAGGTTAGGCACCGGCTGCCCCTCGGGCGTGAACAGGGCCATCTCGGCCAGCCACCAGCCCACGTCGGCGTTGGACTCCATGCCCAGCAGCAGGCGGCCGCGGATGGCGTCGCGGGCCTCGGCCACGGCGGCCGCGTCGAAGCCGCCCGCCAGCGCCTGGTCCAGCCGCGCCTCTACCCCGGCCAGGATTTCGGGGAACTTGGCGCTGTCGGCGGTGGTGTAGACCACGAAGTAGCCCACGTCGGTGTACAGCGACGGGTACACGTCGATGCCGTAGACCAGCCCGCGCTCGTAGCGCATGTCCTGGGTGAGCACGGTGTCGAGCAGCTCGGCCAGCACGCCCAGGGCATAGCGGTCGGGGTGGTTGAGGCCGGGCAGGGGCGCGCCCAGCAGCAACTGGCCCTGGTCGTTAAGGTTCGGCCCCTTCAAGCGCAGGTTGAAGCCGCCCGCCGGCGGCGTCGGGCTGGCAGGCCGGGGCG